>NZ_CAXAHB010000002.1:0-56687 GCF_963968385.1 uncultured Oceanicoccus sp. | reverse complement strand
ATCCTCAGTCTGGTCGGCGGCTTTGACTATGGTCAAAGCAAATTTAATCGCATCACTCAGGCCACCCGGCAGCCCGGCTCGAACTTTAAACCCTTTGTCTATACCGCTGCCCTTGCCAATGGCTACACCCCCGCCAGCACCATCAATGATGCGCCGATTGTGTTTGAAGATGCCGGTCTAGAAAGCACTTGGCGACCCACCAATGATGGCGGTAAATTTTATGGCCCCACACGACTGCGCCATGCGCTATTCAAGTCTCGTAATTTGGTGTCAATTCGCCTATTAAGAAGCCTGGGAATTGCCAAAGCGATCAATTATGTCGAGAAGTTTGGCTTTGATGCCAGCCAGCTACCTAGAGATCTTTCTCTAGCCTTAGGTAGTCATTCTTTAACCCCTCTGGAGATAGTAAGTGGTTACTCTGTGCTGGCGAATGGCGGCTATAAAGTCGAGCCTTTTCTGATTCAGCGCATTGATGATATCCATGGCGAGCCAGTCTATAAGGCAACACCGGCAACGGTTTGTCGCGACTGCGAGGACGCCCCAGCGCCACCCACTGAAACCACTGAAGAACTAGCCACACTAGAGGATATTTTGGAACAGGCAGATTTGGCCGAGCAGGCAAAACTGCCAACAGCGGAACGCGTTATTGAACCCAGAGTGGCCTATATTATCGATAGCATGTTGCGCGATGTGGTAACAAAAGGCACTGGCCGCAAGGCCCGCAGGCTAGGCCGCAATGATCTGGCGGGCAAAACCGGCACCACCAACGGCCCTACCGATGCCTGGTTTTCCGGTTATGGTGGCGGTATTGTCACCACGGCATGGTTTGGCTTTGATAAGAACGGTGTACTTGGCAATAGAGAATACGGCGGCTCGGCGGCTCTGCCCATTTGGATCGACTATATGCGAGTCGCTCTTAAAGGACGACCAGAAGTGACTCCCAAGCAGCCGGAGGGTATTGTTACGGTTAAAATTGACCCAGCTACCGGCATGCTCGCCAAGCCCGGCCAGACCAATGCTATGTTTGAAATCTTTCGGCAAGAATTAGCGCCGACCAAGCAAGCTGACAGTGATGATACCTCCGGAGCAAACAGCAATATTGAAGAAGTGATGACAGAAGATATTTTTTAAGCTAATTCACTATGTCGTAACAACAGAAATAGTGACTATCAAAGCGCCTCAAGCGCATCAATTAATTGACTAACAGCAATCACTTCCATACCCGGCACATCGTTTTTAGGACAATTGGCCTGTGGCACAATCGCCCGCTTAAACCCGTGTTTGGCCGCCTCGTAAATACGCTCCTGACCACTGGGCACGGGGCGAATTTCCCCAGCCAAACCCACCTCACCAAACACCACTAAATCCTGCGGCAATGGCCGGTTGCGAAAACTGGAGACAATGGCCAATAACAGGGCTAAATCCGCACTGGTTTCCAGCACCTTAACGCCGCCGACCACATTGACAAAAACATCCTGATCGCCGACCTGCAAGCCACCATGACGATGCAGTACCGCCAATAACATTGCCAGCCGGTTTTGTTCCAAACCGACGGCGACCCGCTTGGGATTGCCCAAGGGCGAATCATCTACCAAGGCTTGAATCTCAACCAACAAAGGCCGGGTGCCTTCCCAGACCACCATCACCACACTACCTGAAGCCGGCTGTTCGGTACGAGAAAGAAAAATAGCCGATGGGTTTTTGACTTCTTTTAAGCCCTGCTCCGTCATGGCAAAAACACCCAATTCATTAACCGCGCCAAAACGGTTTTTTTGACCACGCAGGGTTCTAAAGCGGCTATCCTCTGAGCCCTCCAGCAATATCGAGCAATCAATCATATGCTCCAGCACTTTTGGCCCTGCCAAACTGCCGTCTTTGGTGACATGCCCCACCAAAAATAACACTGTGCCGGTCTGCTTGGCATAACGCGTTAGGTAAGCGGCGCACTCTCTCACCTGAGATACACTGCCTGGCGCGGAAGTGACATCCTCGCTATGCACTACCTGAATGGAGTCGACCACCAAAACTTTGGGTTTTAACACCTCTGCCTGGGCGCAAATCGTCTCGACATTGGTTTCAGATAACATATTTAATTTATCGGTTGGCAGACCTAAACGCTGGGCTCGCATCGCTACCTGCTGCAGTGACTCCTCACCGGTAACATATAAAGCAGCCATGCTATTGGCCAGATGACACATGGTTTGCAATAGCAAGGTACTCTTGCCCGCCCCAGGGTGACCACCTACCAAAACTGCCGAGCCATGAACCAAACCACCGCCAAGCACACGGTCAAACTCACCGGCACCACTACTAAAACGCGGCAAGTGCTCTAAATTGATTTGATCCAGCGTTTGCACTTGCTGACCATTGGCGGCACCGGCATAACCCTGAAAACGGGCTTCTTTAGCGGCTGTAGGCGTAGCCGCCAGCTTGATTTCAGTGAGCGTATTCCAAGCACCGCAGTCCTTGCACTGCCCCTGCCAATGGGCATACTCAGAGCCACAATCGTTGCAGACATAAGCGGTTTTGCGTTTAGCCATGGGGGCTTTCTCTGTCGATAAAAATCCAATCTTAACCAATAACTGTATATATTAACAGTATCTATTTGAGTCGCTTAACTGGTGCACGGCTATTGCGAGACGTACAATAGACGCAACATTATTTTTACATCACTCCGCCTAGAGCTTGGAGTTAATAAGAAAAACCTAGCCACTACTCATTGAACACTTTACTGTAAACCTTATGTCATCCCTGATCCCTGAACGACCGCTAACCATCTCACCTTCTCTGGCCACCACTATTGGCCTAGAAGAAGCGGTGTTGTTACAGGTGCTGAATGATTGTATGGAATATGGCGAAGCCAAGCAGCAAGGCGGCTATCAATGGTTTAGCCTGTGCCGCGATAAGCTACAAAAGCAGTTGCCATTTTGGGACGCTGGCGAATTACAGCGAATCAGCCAAAGCCTAAAAGATAAGGGCATTATTCTGATTGAGTCTGCCCCGCTTACTCAGAGTGAACAGTTTTGCTTTGCGATGAATGAGCAGCTACAAACAGCTGTGCCGGCAGCGGAAAAAATCACCGCAAGCCATACTGCCAACACAGCGAAAAAAAGCGCCTGCCTGTTAGCCCCTAATTGGCAACCCGATGAAGACTTGCTGCAACTGATCACGTTAAACCACAATATTCCCCGCGACTTTGCCTTACAACAGCGCGAAGACTTTGTACTGTACTGGCGCGACCGCCAACAGGTATCACATTCATGGGCCAGCAAATTTCGCCAGCATGTTTTAAAGCAGTGGCGCTTTCATCAAAGTCGTCAGGCGGCGGTTAGTCAGCAGCAAGCATCATCTAATGATATTGATCAGCAGTGGCAACCCAGCCCTGATGCGCTAGATATTTTATATCGCAGCGAAGTTACCGCAGAATTTATCGAAGACGCTATTCCAGAGTTTGTTTTATACTGGCGTGAGCGCGGTGAGGCTCACAGCACTTGGAATTCAAAATTTATTGCGCATATTCGTCGGCAGTGGGCGCAATTTACCAAAGCGATGGAGCTGGATTACGAACCACGGGAAATTGCCGCCAACTGGCAGCCCAGTGAAGACGTCTACGATATTTTAAAACTGGCTAATATTGATATGACATTTGCCAGACAGTTAGTACCGGAATTTGTTTTATTCTGGCGCGATACCAAACAAATTCAGCGCTCGTGGAATACTAAATTTTTACAGCATGCCAAATACCAATGGGCGACGCGTCATCAAATGGGGCAACATTATGCAGGACAGCAACTCACTGATCGATCAGGTCAATCAACACGTCAGAGCAGCTTCGACCTCCTCACCGACCGCAGCTGGGCAAAAGACCTCGTTGAAGGGGAATAAGATGAACGCATCCACCACCAGCACCGCAACACCTACTGAAGATCATATTACCGCCATCAACCAGATGTTTACCGAATTTCAATTGGCGTACCACAATCAATTTCATAAGGCGTTTTCCGATGACCAGAAAATTGCCATGGCAAAACAACTATGGGTCAAAACACTATGCGACTTAAGCCCTGAACGCATTGTCTACGGTACACGCAAAGCGATTAAAGCATCAGAGTACTTACCCACGCTTCATACCATCAGAAAATTTTGTGTTCCCGATCCTGCAGAGTTTGGCCTGCCCGACGCCTATAATGCCTATCTTGAGGCCTGCCGAGCGCCCACACCTAAAATTGAACAAACCTGGTCACATCCTATTGTGTATTTAGCCGGCAATGCGTCGGACTGGTTCTTTCTTAGTGGCAATAGTGAAGCCAAAGCCTTCCCCGTATTTAATCGCAATTATGATATTTTACTCAGCCGAGTCATCAACGGGGAACAGCTGGACATGCCCATTCATAAAGCCATCCCTGAAACCATTAGCCAACCATTAAGTAATGAAGAGAGAAAAGAACGCCTACAAGTGATGCGCGAAAAGCTGGATATTTAAACCCGCCCTGCCGCTGTTACTGCCTTTTTTCAGAATTATTCTCAACGCCTTATAACTGACCCCTTCAATAACGGTTATCGCTATTTATCCAAGTCATTAGCTTCCTAGATGGCTTTTATGCTGATAATCGATACAATGAGCGGCCTATTCCTAGTTAAAGACAGATATAAAGAAACCAGTATGTCCGATTCTGAATCCAGCGATACACATTTTGGCTATAAAACCGTTCAACGCGAGCAAAAGGCGAGCATGGTGGCCGGCGTTTTCCACTCTGTTGCGGCTAAATATGACCTAATGAACGATCTGATGTCAGCGGGTATCCACCGTATCTGGAAGCGCTTTACCATTGAAATCTCTGGGGTTCGCTCTGGCCATCAGGTTTTAGATATTGCCGGAGGAACCGGAGATTTAGCGGCAAAGTTTAGCAAGATTGTCGGCCCTGAAGGCCGTGTTGTGTTGGCTGATATCAATGACTCTATGCTTAAAATGGGGCGCGACAAGCTTATCGACCTCGGCATTACCGGTAATATTGAATACACTCAGGCCAATGCTGAAGCTTTACCGTTTCCCGACAACAGCTTCGATTGTATTACCATCGCCTTTGGCTTGCGTAATGTCACCGATAAAGACAAGGCTCTGCGCTCAATGCTAAGGGTACTGAAACCGGGCGGCCGACTATTAGTACTGGAGTTTTCAAAACCAGAGAATGCACTGCTAAGCAAGGTTTACGATGGCTACTCGTTTAACCTGCTACCCAAAATCGGCAAGCTGATCGCCAATGATGAAGAGAGCTATCGCTATCTGGCAGAAAGTATTCGCATGCACCCCGATCAGGAAAGCCTCAAGTTTATGATGGAAGATGCCGGCTTTGCCCGCTGTGAATATCATAATATGACGGGGGGTATTGTCGCTGTTCATAAAGGTTTAAAACCATGAGTGATCAGCCGACCTCGATCAGCAATACACTACACACGGCTGCCATTGGCGCACTAGAAGCTGCCATTAATGCTGCACTTAAATTAGATCCCTCCACACTCAATAGATTGGCCGAGCTGCAAAATCATAGCTTTTTGCTTCACTGCAGCTCGCCGGAATTAAAACTGTATCTTATCCCCGGTGATGGCGAGATTCGCCTGTGCGGTTTTTATCAGGGTAAAGCCGACACCACCTTAACTGGCAGCCTGATTGAATTTACCAAACTTGCCACCGCCGCAGACCCAGCTAGCGTATTAATTAATGGGCAACTGGAATTGCACGGTGATAGCCAGGCTTTAATCAACCTGCAAAAAATATTGAAGCAACTTGATCTTGATTGGGAAATACCGTTAGCCAATATTTTTGGTGATGTCGTTGGCCATCAACTTGGCCGCAATATCCGCCAGGGTTTCCGGTTTGGCCTGCAGGCCCTGCAAGAAATTAAACGACAAGTCGATGAATATATTGTGGAAGAAAGTGACTGGGTGCCACCGCGCTGGCAGGTCGATCATTTTTTAACAGATGTCGATCAACTTTCCATTCGCACAGATCGCCTTGACGCGCAAATTCAAAAACTAAAACAGCGTATAAACTCCTGATGTCTCGTATTCAACGGCTCAGCAAAATCACCCGCGTTGCCATCCGTTACCGGCTGGATGACTTTGTCGATAGCACTCAGTTGCCCACCGGGCTAAGCACTTTATTGGCCATTGCTCCGTGGCGTTTATTACCTGCTTCTAAGCAAACGCGCGGCGAACGTCTGCGTTTGTCGTTAGAAGCACTGGGACCAGTGTTTGTTAAACTTGGACAAATGCTCTCTACCCGTCGCGATTTATTGGCAGACGATATTATTGATGAGCTGGCAAAATTACAGGATCAAGTGCCGCCCTTTCCATCGCAGGATGCTATCAATATTATAGAAACCGCACTGCGAAAGCCGGTTGGCGAATTGTTTGCCGAATTTGATTCAGAGCCCTTGGCATCAGCATCCGTTGCTCAAGTCCATGCCGCCACCTTACATAGTGGCAAACAAGTCGTTGTTAAAGTGATTCGTCCGGGCATTGATAAAACCATCCGTCAGGATATCAAGCTGATGTTTAGCATCGCCAAATTGGTTGAAAAATACCTGCCCGATGGTCGTCGCCTGCGCCCTGTCGAAGTGGTTGAAGATTATCAGCATACCATTCTCAACGAATTGGATTTGCAACACGAAGGGGCTAATACCGCGCAACTGCGTCGTAATTTTGAAAATTCGGATAAGTTATATGTGCCGGAGATCTACTGGGATTACAGCAATCATAAAGTACTGACCATGGAAAGAATTGACGGCATACCCGTTACCGATGTCAGCGCATTGCATGCACACAATATCAACCTGAAATTATTGGCAGAACGCGGTGTCGAGATTTTTTTCACCCAAGTGCTGCGCGACAGTTTCTTTCATGCCGATATGCATCCGGGCAATATTTTTGTATCCAAAAAAAATCCAGAAACACCGCAATATATTGGCATCGACTGCGCCATTATTGGCTCACTCAGTGATTCAGACCAGTACTATATCGCCAGAAATCTTTTGGCCATGTTCCAGCGTGATTACCGTCTAGTCGCTGAACTGCATATTGAATGCGGCTGGGTACCTCCTGATACCAAAGTCAACCAATTTGAATCCGCCATCCGCAGTGCCTGTGAACCAATCTTTGAAAAACCGATCGCAGAAATCTCTTTTGGCCAATTATTGATTTACTTGTTTCAAACCGCTCGCCGTTTTGACATGGAAGTGCAGCCCTCACTGGTTCTGCTACAAAAAACCATGCTCAATATTGAAGGGCTGGGCCGAGAGCTATACCCACAGCTTAACCTGTGGGATACCGCACAACCTTTACTGGAACAGTGGCTTAAAGACCGCTATGTGCCCAGCGGTATGGTTAAACGACTTAGCAAACATGCCCCCGGCTGGCTGGAGCAATTACCCCAGCTACCTCAGGCGGTGATGGATAGCTTGCAGCAATCCAAACAATTGCAAGCCGCCAATGAAAAACAACAGCTACAAATCCGCCAATTAGCGCAACAACTGCAAGGTGTTAGTCGCCGCAGTAATCGCCTTGATCTGATTTTATTGGTTGTCGCATTGGCTGCCGCCAGCCTCTTTATCGGCGATGGCTCGGTTGATTTGAAAAACGTTTCAGCTATCGGCTGGGTATTGGTGATTGCAGCGGGGCTACTGTGGCTACGACGCTAAACCTTCTATGGTACAATCCCAACACCGTAATAAAGCCAGACGAAGCCCGATAATGAGCCAAAGCACCGAACAAGATATTGCGCAAGACTTCCTTGAGCAAGTACGCTGGACCAGCGACGGCTTGGTGCCCGCGATTGCTCAAGACACCAAGACTAATGACATTTTGATGTTTGCGTGGATGAATAAGCAATCACTGGCCTTAACCGTCGAAGAACAACGCGCTGTCTATTGGTCGCGGTCACGACAAAAGTTATGGCGTAAAGGTGAAGAGTCCGGCCATGTGCAGTTGATCAAGGAAATTCGTATCGATTGTGATGAGGATGTGATTATTCTAAAAGTGGAACAATTGGGCGGCATCGCCTGCCATACCGGAAGACACAGCTGCTTTTACCGACGACTGGAAAATAATGTCTGGCAAACCGTTGAAAAAGTTATTAAAGATCCAAGCGATATTTACTCAAAGTAAATATCGCAAACTAAATCGCAAGAAGCCATTATGAGTGATGTATTAAAAACACTGACTACCCTACTGGAACAACGCAAACAAAATGCTGATCCGGAATCATCCTATGTGGCCAGTCTGCACCATAAAGGCTTAAACAAGATCTTAGAAAAAGTCAGCGAAGAAGCTAGTGAAGCTATTATCGCTGCCAAGGATGCCGAGCATAGCGGTAACAACAAAGATGTTATTTATGAAACCGCCGATCTTTGGTTTCACTCACTGGTTATGTTGTCACACCTTGGTGAAAACAGTGATGCGGTTTTAGACGAACTGGCTCGCCGTTTTGGCATGTCCGGCATCGAAGAAAAAGCCTCAAGAAACAAATAACCTTATAGAAAAACCAGTTGGAGAACCATTATGGGTTTAGGTGGAATCAGCATTTGGCAGTTATTGATTATTCTGGCCATTGTCGTGATGCTCTTTGGCACCAAACGACTTCGTAATATAGGCGGTGATCTGGGCGAAGCGATTAAAGGCTTTAAAAACAGCGTGAGCGATAACAATAAAGATAACGGCAATGATATTAACAAAGACGCTACCGATCAAAGTCTCGATAATACCGATGCCAACGCTGAAAAGCCCGACCAGGAAAAGTAATACGTCACCTCGCAAAATAGTTATTAATCTATGTTTGATATTGGTTTTCTAGAACTATTACTTATCGCTGTTCTTTCCCTATTTATTATGGGGCCGGAACGTCTGCCGGGCGCGGTGCGCACTATCACCTTGTTTTTTTCGCGTATGCGCCGCAGCTTTGATCAAATAAAATCAGATATCGAGCGAGAAGTTGGCATTGATGAAATCAAGCAGCAAGTTCATAACGAAGCCATTATGAACAACCTCGCCAAAACCAAAAACCAGCAGCAAGACAACTGCCAGAACCAAGCTGATAAATTAAAACCGGCCGCTGATAAACTGCAATATGACATAGAAGACATTATCAATTCAGCCGCTGATAAAAAACCATCCGACAGCAGTCATCAGTCATGAGTGAACCCCGACAACAGCAAGCCGACGATCAGGCGCAGCCGCTTGTCAGTCATCTTATGGAGTTACGCAACAGACTACTGCGCTGTGTGCTTGCCATTGTTGTGGTGTTCTTGGGATTATTCTACTTCGCCAACGATATTTATTATTTTGTCTCAGAGCCTCTGCGCACTCTGTTGCCAGAAGGCACCAGTATGATTGCCACCGAAGTGGCGTCGCCCTTTTTAACACCGTTTAAATTAACGCTGGTAACGTCTATCGTTGTCGCCATGCCGATAATTCTTTATCAACTGTGGGGTTTTATTGCACCGGGCTTGTATCAATCAGAACGACAGTTTGCCATTCCCCTGCTGCTTTCAACTATTGTGCTGTTCTATGCCGGCCTAGCCTTTGCCTATTATGTGGTATTCCCACTGGTGTTTGGTTTTTTTAGCGGTGTAGGCCCAGAAGGGATTAGCTATACGCCGGATATTGCTCGCTTTCTTGATATTACATTAAAACTTTTTTTTGCTTTTGGTATCGCCTTTGAAATTCCTATTGCCACGCTGTTATTAATTTGGGCAGGCATT
Source organism: uncultured Oceanicoccus sp. (assembly GCF_963968385.1). Taxonomy (NCBI): domain Bacteria; kingdom Pseudomonadati; phylum Pseudomonadota; class Gammaproteobacteria; order Cellvibrionales; family Spongiibacteraceae; genus Oceanicoccus; species uncultured Oceanicoccus sp. Next base: position 46,932 of record NZ_CAXAHB010000002.1, on the reverse strand, counting down.
ACCACCCCGCAAGCACTGGCAGAAAAACGGCCATATATTGTGGTAGGGTGTTTTATTGTCGGCATGTTGTTAACGCCACCGGATATTATTTCTCAGGCGTTGCTCGCCATTCCAATGTGGGCTTTATTCGAGATTGGCGTATTCTTTGGACGTTTTATTGGCAGTAAACAGTTTGCTGCAAGCAAAAGTTAGCGATCGACAATAGCCCTTCAGAATTCGCTTGGCCAGAGTGACAAAGCTCTATAAATTATCCTCAGCAAACGCTGCCAGTCGTGATCGCTCAATACCACTGATATGCATAATCCCTGCATGCTCAAAACCTTTACTCTTCTCCACTAAATATGTCAGCCCCGATGTCACCGGCGTAATATATTTATTATCGATCTGCGCCAAATTGCCCAGCACGACAATCTTTGAGTTCACACCCACCCGCGTAATAATCGACTTCAACTGAAATTGCGTTAAACCCTGACACTCATCAATAATAATATAGGCATTATTAAACGAGCGGCCGCGCATAAAATTGAGCGATTTAAACTGAATATTCGCGCGTTCCTTAATATACTCAATACTGCCATAGGGCGATTCATCATTGCCGTGCAATACCTCAAGATTATCTTCAAAGGCCGCCAACCAGGGCGCCATTTTTTCTTCTTCGGTACCGGGTAAAAAACCGATATCTTCAGCAATGGGCGGTGTATTTCTAGCGACAATTAATTTGTCATATCGCTGCTGTTCCATAATGGCATGAAGACCATAGGCCAGAGCAATCAAGGTTTTACCCGAGCCGGCTGGACCTGTTAATGCCGTCATATCAATGTCTTCACATTGCACCAGAAAAAACGCCATCGCCTGTTCGATATTGCGCGGCGTCAAACCCCATAATTGCTGCGCCATCAAATGATCACGACTTAACTGTTGAATATGAATAGATTGACTATTCACCTCCCTCACCAAACCGACAAAATTGCCTTCATCACAAACAAACATCTGCGGATAGGCGTCCGGCAAAATCGAACGCTCAATCATATGTATGGTCGCCTTGCCCTTCTGTACCGACTTTACCTTTTCCACTCGATCCCAAAAATCGCCTGTCACAGTTTCGTAACCTTTGGACATCAATTCAATATCATCAATCACTTGGTCTTTGCGATAGTCTTCCACATGCACCAAGCCGGAGCCCTTGGCCTTCAATCGCATATTGATATCTTTGGTCACCAGACAAATATATTGATCGGCATGGCGCGTTTGCAGATGCAGAGCAACATTGATAATACGATTATCATTGGCTTGGCGCAGCGAGCCATCTAAGTAGGGGGCCTCATTATCATGACTGATTAACTGATCAGGGAAAATGGCCAAACAGCCGGTTGAACTGCCATCTTTGGCATCCACGATATCCACGCCCTCTTGAATCGCCTTAGGAGTGGCATCGCTTAATACCGCATCAATCGCATTAATCGCTATCCTAGCCTCGCGGCTGACATCCTTATCTTTTCTGTCTTTGATGGTGTCCAGCTCCTCCAATACCGTCATCGGTATCACTATCTTATGCTCCTTAAAGGCATATAGCGCCATGGGATCATGCAATAGCACATTGGTATCAAGGACAAATATTTTTTCCATCAACAAAGCTCCAGGTTTTGTTATTTAAAAGAGCGGCATAGCAGGCGAAAACCCATCGATATGAGGGTCGAACGGTAAGCCGATAAACAAGCTGCGAGAAGTCGTGACCCGAATGAGTCAAAAGAGTGCATCGTGTTGTGAATTGCCGGTGGCAGCGCCTCACAAGCACCATGCTAAATTGCGGTAATCGCAAAGAAAGCAATAGCAGAATCCATAGCTCGGTGCATAAAAGTTGATTATCAAAAGATGGCCAAACATTGTCAAGCCTGTTGATAGTAAAGCCTGCATGAACACTTCATTTATTTGTCAGACCGAATATCCATTTCAACTGACATTTGCTCTAATTTCAGCTAGTCTATGCCTCCCAACCAAGAGGCGATGTTATTAGCGCAGTCATCGTTCTTACTATTTTAGACAGAGTCGTGGTACACATTAGCATGTTAGACAATGACGCCCTTTCTCAGCTTAAACAGCTGAAAAAAAATATTGAAGACAGCAAAGAATACGCTGTTGGCATTGTAAAGGGGACACAAAGAAAATTTGGCTTTGTGGTTTTAGATGATGGCCGGGAAATTTTTATCAATCCGGATCAAATGCAAAAGGTATTCCCAGGTGATAAAGTCAAAATCCTGATTACTACCCAACAAGACAACCAAGCCAGCAAAGCAAAAATCTACGGCTCTCTAATAAAACTGATTGACTCTCCACTCAAAGCATTTACCGGCCGTTATATTGTCAAAGGCAAAGGGCATTTTGTTGAGCCTGACCTGCCTAATCTAAGTCGCTGGATTTTTATTCCACCGCAATCGCGCAAAGATGCCAAGCCTAATGATTTTATTCGCTGCGAAATTAAACGTCACCCCTACTCCGATGCCAAGCCACAGGCAAAGATTACTGAGGTGATTGGTGCTGCAGATCATGCCGGCATTGAAAGTGACTATGTTATTAGTAAATTTCAACTTGAACCTGCTTGGCCTAAAAACTGGGAAACATCTTTGCTAGAAATCAATACCGATGCTCGCGAAGATTTAACCGCACTGCCCTTTATTACCATTGATGCCGCCAGCACCATGGATATGGATGATGCTGTATTTGTGCAAACGACCGAACAGGGTTGGCAGTTACAGGTGGCTATTGCTGATCCGAGCGCCTTAATTGCGGTAGATTCTGAACTCGACAGACTGGCACGACAACGTGCGACGTCTACTTATATGCCGGGCCGAGCTGTATCCATGTTACCGGAACAGCTGGCTAACAAACTGTGCTCATTAACGCCGAACACCACCAGACCCGCTCTGGTGTGCCAACTAGAGGTCGATAAGCAAGGCGAGATCACTAGCTATCATATGATCGAGGCAATGGTTAGTTCAAAAGCCAAGTTAAGTTATCATGATGTTGCCGCTCTTTTAGATCAAAATGGCAGCGAAGAAGATCTTATCGACGGTAATAAACACAAGACGACTTTACTAACGCTACAAGCTTTATCTGATACATTATTAAATCATCGAAAACAGCACAATCTGGTCATTCCTAACCGACAGGAATACCGATTAGTACTTAATTCACAGCGTAAAATCGACCATATAGAACCGACCCAAAAAACTAGCGCCCATCAAGTGATTGAGGAGTGTATGGTGGCTGCTAATCGTTGTGCTGCGGATATGCTTGGTGATCAGGGTCTTTTTATTAGCCACCCCGGATTTCGCAGTGAACGTTTGGCAGATGTTAAAAAATTGGCTGAAGAACAACTATCATTATCTGATATTGATTTTTCTACGCCGCAAGGCTACCAGCAATTAATAAAAAGTATTGATGATGAGCAACTGCAATTTCCATTGCGTGCTGTCTTGAGCCGATTACTGGAACGTAGCCGCTTAAGCGACCAAGCTTTACCGCATCATGGTATGGGCCTGGAAAAATATACGACGTTTACATCACCTATCAGAAAATATAGCGATCTAACCGTACACCGTTTACTAAAAAGTAAAATCAGATCATCAAAAACAACTATAGTAAAAGCAGAAGACTTGGCGATTATTCAACAGGGGCAAGATAACTCCCGTCAGGCTCGCTATCAAATGGAGCAATGGCTGAAATGCCAATTTATGCAGCCCTTAATTGGTAAAACCTTTATCGGTACGGTTTCGCAAATTAACAGTAATGGCTTTGCGGTTAGGCTGAACGAACATTTAATTGAAGGCTTTGTTGAAACGCGTTTATTAGCTGACAAGTACAGCTTTGATCCTATGCGTTTACGATTAACCAGCAAGTCACAAACGATTGAGCTCAGTCAGACGATTGAAGTAATGGTTAAAGCCGTGGATGACAACGCACGTAGTATTCGCTATACACTACCCGCCGTCATTGAAGATAAAGGTGAAAAGCAAACTGAGACTGAAGTTGCCAGCTAATCGTTCTGTTTGTCAGCCGTAGCTAGCATTGAAAGTGGCTTTGATAGATGAGCCTTTGGCAGATCGCTAATAAAAAACTTAGCCTTGAAGTGGGTAGCCGTTGCCTGAACGGTTAGCGGCGATAACCCCCTGCTGTTGATCAAAACTGCGTTTGACCTGACCGACGGTAGAGATCATCTCATCAACACCCATAGCACGCAGAAATTCACTAATCTCACGCCGCGATGCCTCATAGAGCGAAGCCTCAACCTGCCCTAATATCTCAACAACCTGAGACTCGGTCTCGTACAATACTGAGTCAGCATCAAAAATCAGCTTGGTAAAAACGTCCACAATGGACATTTCATCAATCACTCCGACTTCTTTTTTGGCCAACGCCATAGCAACCACCTCTATTCGGCAAGTCATTTCATAAGTTCTGACCCTACCTTGCCACAGCTTGAGTATGGATCACTATTGGAAAAATGCACAAAAATTGGTCTTAATAGGTCACATATAAGGTGATTTAGCCCCTTTTTTGATCAAAAAAGCCATAAACAGGGCCAAATTGGTCGGTTTTGGCGTTAAACATAAAACCAATAGGCGATAAAAATAGCGGAGACAATACCGGCAAGGTCGGCCGTTAAACCGCAGGCCAGTGCATGGCGTCCATGGCGAATACCGACACTGCCGAAATAGACTGCCAAGACATAGAAGGTGGTTTCGGTGGAGCCTTGAATAGTGGCTGACAACAAACCCTGGAAGGAATCTACGCCATGCGTGTTCATGGTTTCAACCATCATCGCTCTGGCACCAGAGCCACTGAGCGGCTTCATCATAGCGGTTGGTAAGGCATCGACAAAGCGCGTATCCCAACCAGCCATCGTCACAATATCCCTGACTGCATCAATAGCAATATCCAATGCGCCGCTGGCTCGAAAAATACCAATGGCTACCAACATCGCCAATAAAAAAGGAATAATATCAATCGCAACCTGAAAGCCGTTTTTGGCGCCATCAATAAACGTGTCATAGACATTAACTTTTTTATAATGCGCCACTAACAAGAACAACATAATGATACTAAAAATCATTAGGTTGCTCACTACGCTGGAGCTGTGCTGAAGTTGCTCGGCACTCAATGTGGCAAAATATGCCACTAGTGCAAATAACGACCCCATCATTAACGCCAGATAACCCAACACGACTGTGTCCCATAATTTTATTTTTTGCACCCACGCCGTAACTAATAAACCGGCCAAGGTTGAACAACTGGTAGCCAGCAAGATAGGAATAAAAACAGATGCCGGATCAGCCGCACCCAGCTGTGCCCGATAAAGTAATACTGTTATAGGAAATAAAGTCACCGACGAGGTATTTAATACCAGAAACAAAATTTGTGCATTACTAGCGGTATCCGGCTTTGGGTTAAGTGATTGCAAATCCTGCATGGCCTTTAAACCCAAAGGTGTTGCCGCATTATCAAGCCCCAGCGCATTGGCCGAAAGATTTAACGTCATCGAACCAATAGCGGGATGCCCCTTTGGCACTTCAGGCATTAGCCTAGTAAACAGCGGAGACAATACCCGTGCTAACTTTGTCATTAATCCGCTAGCCTCACCCAGAGCGGCAATACCCAACCATAAACTCAGCACGCCAATTAGGCCGATAGATAACTCAACCGACAGTGACGCCATATCGAAGGTAGATTTTATAATGCGTTGAAAAACGTCAGCATCGCCAATACCCAGCCACTGATAAAACGCGGAAATAAATCCTATGATAAAAAAACTTAGCCAAATTCTATGCAGCATAATGATTATCTTTCACTGATAGCGCTAATTCCGCTGGTTTTTAAAAAGGCGCACTGCCCGGCGTTCTTGGGAATGGAATGGCATCACGAATATTGTCCATACCAGTAACATAGCTAATTAAACGCTCAAAACCCAAACCAAAACCGGCATGGGGCACGGTGCCGTAACGACGAAGGTCCTTATACCACCATAATTCATCGCCCACGCCCTGCTCTGCCATCCGATCCGTTAAAATATCCAAGCGTTCTTCGCGCTGACTGCCGCCAATAATTTCACCAATACCCGGCGCCAGCACGTCCATAGCGGCAACGGTTTTTTCATCATCGTTCATTCGCATATAGAAGGCTTTAATATCTTTGGGATAGTTCATCACAATCACTGGCGCGCCGACATGCTCTTCACATAAGAACCGCTCGTGTTCTGACTGCAAATCCACCCCCCAATTGACTGGATATTCAAATGCCTTTTTAGTTTTTTCCAGAATTTTAATCGCTTCGCTATAGTCCATGCGGACAAAGTTTTTACTGGCGACGGTTTGCAGTCTCTCCAAACAGGTTTTATCGACAAATTGGTTAAAGAATGCCAAATCATCTTCGCATTGATCTAAAACCGTTTTAAATAAATAGCTTAAAAAATCTTCGGCCAAATCGGCATCATCCTGCAAATCGGCAAAGGCAATTTCCGGTTCCACCATCCAAAACTCAGCCAAATGGCGACTGGTATTGGAATTTTCTGCCCGAAACGTGGGGCCAAAGGTATAGACCTTGGATAACGCCAAGCAATAGGACTCAACATTTAATTGCCCAGAAACCGTTAGAAACGATTCTTCGCCAAAAAAATCCTGAGAGAAATCAATCGCCTGATTTTCAGTACGGGGAAGGTTGCTTAGGTCCAGCGTGCTAACGCGAAATAATTCACCAGCACCCTCGCAATCACTGGCGGTAATAAGCGGTGTATTAATCCACTGAAACTGTCGATCGAAAAAATAATTATGGATAGCATTGGCCAATACGGTACGTACACGACTAATGGCGCCAAAGGTATTGGTTCTTGGACGCAAATGAGCAACGGTTCGTAGATATTCAAAGCTATGACGCTTTTTGGCGACAGGATAAGATTCTGGGTCATCGACCCAGCCGATCACGTCAACTGATTGCGCTTGAATTTCAAAAGCCTGACCTTTGCCCTGCGAAGCGACTAATTCACCCGTGACTTTTACCGAGCAACCAGCACCCGCCTGTAAAATATCGGTTTGATAATTATCTAATTCTGCGGGGATAACGGCTTGAATAGCATCAAAGCAGCTGCCGTCATGGACGGCCATAAAAGAAATACCAGCTTTAGAGTCCCTGCGACTGCGCACCCAGCCTTGCACACTAACGATATTACCGGTAGCTATTGAACCGGAAAGTAACTGTTTGATGGTCGATACTGCCATTAATAAAATCCTTGCACGGGTAATTAACAGGAAATATCGACAGTTTACGCAGTTTTTTCAAACAGTAAATCCCAAACACCATGGCCTAAACGCTGACCGCGCTGTTCAAATTTTGTAATGGGTCGATAGGCAGGACGATCGGCAAAGTCAGACCCTTGTGCCTGATTACTAAAGCCGTCGGCTGCGACCATCACCTCCATCATATGCTCCGCATAAGGCTGCCAATCCGTTGCCAGGTGAAGTACGCCCCCCGCCTTTAATTTACTACGTAAAGCCTGCACAAAAGGCGGCTGAATAAGGCGACGCTTATGATGTTTTTTCTTATGCCAAGGATCGGGGAAAAAGATTTGAATACGATCCAGACTATTATCGGCAATACATTGATTGAGCACTTCAACGGCGTCATCACAATAAACCCTGATATTGTCAACGCCATGCTCTTCCATGCCGTGCAATAATTTACCGACACCCGGCAGATGAACTTCTATACCAATAAAATCTTGCTCCGGTGCAGCTTTGGCCATTTCAACTAATGATGCGCCCATACCAAAACCGATTTCCAAAACCACTGGGGACTGACGGCCAAACACTTCAGCATAATCAATCATGCCATCGGCCATTAACAAGCCCTTGCTAGACCAATGCGAATCATAGGCTTTTTGCTGCCCTGGGGTCATACGGCCAGTGCGCAATACAAAGCTACGAATACTGCGACGTTTTTTTTCGTTGTCTGGGGCGCGTTCTACCGTGTCTTGATCTGACATATTTGCTTACTTACCTACTAAGGCTATTCGCCAATATGGTTATAAATTGCTATGGCCATAGTAAGCCAACCACCGATAAACGCCATACCGCCTATTGGCGTTATAGCACCCAACCATTTAATACCAGTTAATGCCATCACATATAAGCTGCCGGAAAAAATCACCATACCGGCAACCAATAACCAACCGCTAAATTTTAATAGTGTCAGTTGAGGAAATTGCAGCATTAAAATACCGACTAACAATAAAGCTAGGGCATGATAAAAATGATACTGAACGCCGGTTTGAAAAATAGCCATTAGATCTGTCGTGATGCGACCTTTTAAACCATGAGCGCCAAAAGCTCCGATCATAACAGCCAATAAACCACTGATTGCTGCAATGATTAATAATGTTTTTGCCATTAATGTTCTCTACTGTCGATGGTGGATTGGAATTGACTTTACCCGTACTTATAAAAAAACCGCCTGCAGGCGGTTTTTTGGGGCGACGCTAGCTTAAACGTTTAAGCTTCCATAGTGGCCCTGACTTTTTTCATGGCATTTTTTTCCAGCTGACGAATGCGTTCAGCCGAAACACCGTATTTACTCGCCATTTCATGCAGGGTGGGTTTGCTCTCGCTTAACCAACGCGCTTGCAGAATATCACGACTGCGATCATCCAGTTGTTCCAAGGCGATTTGTAGGTGTTGGTTGCTGTTACTTTCCCAATCGGCATCTTCTAATAAGATCGCGGGGTTGGCGGAATTGTCTTCCAAATAATGTGCAGGAGCGACTACACCATCATCTTCATCGTCGGCACCGGCATCAAACCCCAAGTCCGAAGCGGTTAGACGGCTCTCCATACGTCTGACTTCTTTAACATCAACGCCCAAATCATCGGCTACCGCATGGGCTTCAGTATTGTTTAACCAAGCCAGTTTCTTTTTGGCACCGCGCAGGTTAAAAAATAATTTACGCTGAGCTTTGGTCGTAGCCACTTTAACAATGCGCCAGTTGCGCAGAATATATTCATGCATTTCGGCTTTCACCCAATGCACAGCGAAGGACACCAAGCGCACACCTTTTTCCGGATTAAAGCGCTTAACGGCTTTCATTAAACCGACATTACCTTCCTGAATTAAATCCGCTAGCGGCAAGCCGTAACCTTTGTAAGATTTGGCGATATGCACCACAAAACGCAGATGAGACATAACCAGCTCACGGGCGGCTTCAAGGTTTTCGTGGTAATACAATTCTTCCCCTAACTCACGCTCGCGTTCAGCGGTCAGGATCGGGAAGTTATTGACAGTCTGCATATAGGCGCCGAGATTACTCCCAGGTACTAGATTCACAGTCTGTAGCGCGGTACTCATAGTGTCCTCCAAAAGATGGGCGGCAATTTTAACACTCTTTTATTACGAGCGCTATTAGCTAAAGGGTTCACAATTAACCACCCTATGCGTGTTTATAACGCCCTTAAACACCCCAATAGGGCAATAATTTGAGCTAATTCAGGCAGAAGGGATGATTATCGCGGCTCTATCGAGCTCAAATGCCTGCTCACAGCCAACCAAGCGCCGGCCAGACCTAGCAGCCCGGAAGATAGCCACAGCAGCAGGGTTTGGCCAAGATTTAGCCCCTGAAGCGCGAATTGACTCTGATAGAGGCCCGAAAGTTCGGCAACAGGCCCGCTCAGCCAGAATAAGCTGATTGTGACCAATAACCACGACACAATGCCGCCCCCAAGACCATACCAAAGGCCGGTATACAAGAAGGGGCGCCTGACAAAGGGATTGGTAGCTCCGACCAGTTTGACAATCACAATCTCATCGCGGCGGCTCTCAATGGCCAGTCTAATGGTATTGCCAATCACCAATAGCACCCCCAAGGCCAGTAAGGCTGCAAGCGCCAACGTCATACGCTTACCCAGTTCCATCATATGGTAGAGCCGCTGCACCCACTCCAAATCGATAATGGCCTGTTCGATCTGGGGCAGCGCCTTCAGCTCGTTATAGAGCGTTTCGGTGGCTGCCGCAGAAACCCCCTGCTCAAGCGGTCTAACCACGATAACCGCGGGTAATGGATTCTGATCAAGGTGCGCCAATACATCACCATAGCCCGACAAGACTTGAAATTCTTCCAGCGCCTGGCTGCGCGAAATGTAGCTAACTTCGGCGATATCATGTCTAAGTTTCAGCTTTTTGGCTAATTTTCGGCCATCCTTTTCAGGGACAACTTTATTGACATACAGTGAAATCTGCGCCGCACCGTCCCAGCCGCGACTAACGGACTCGACATTGTCCAACGCGACAAATAAGCCCGAAGGAAGAGCCAGTGCAATACCGATAACCAACCAAGTCATCATGCTGGCAATCGGGGTACTTATAAGGCGCATAAAACTATCACGGGCCACTTGTCGATGATGAGCCAAATAGCTAGTTATTTTATCGCCGATACTGGTTCGGCTTTGGCTGGCACCTTGGCTGTCGCGACGGCCGATGTTTTTGCTCCGAGAATTCACGACATACCGCCTTGCACTGCCACCAATTCACCTTGGCGCAAGGTCATCATTCGGTGAGGCAAGCGTGCTATCAGATTTAAATCGTGACTGGCAATCAGCACCGTCACGCCCACCTGATTGAACTGTTCAAATAAATGCATGATCTCGGCGGACAATTCCGGATCAAGATTACCGGTTGGCTCATCCGCCAGTAGAATCTTGGGTTTATTCACCACGGCCCGGGCGATACCGACACGCTGCTGCTCACCACCGGACAAGCTGACCGGCATTTGTTTTTCTTTGCTGAGCAAACCCACTTTATCCAGCGCGGCGCGAACTCTGCGCCCGATTTCTCTGGGTTGGTAGCCAGCAATCACTAAAGGCAGCGCGATATTATCGAAGACGGTGCGATCAAATAATAATTGGTGATTTTGAAACACCACGCCAATATTGCGACGCAGTGCAGGAATTTTTCTTGCCGGTAGGCCGCGCAGGTTTTGCCCATCAATCAACACCTGACCCTGTGTTGGTCGCTCCATCACCATCATTAACTTGAGCAAGGTACTTTTGCCGGCGCCACTATGGCCGGTTAAAAAAACCATTTCATTGGGCTCAATATGAAAGCTCACTGATTTCAGCGCTTCATGGCCATCGGGGTAACGCTTGCTGACTTGGTCGAACTGTATCATTCAGGGTTCGCAACAATTAATAAATTAGGATTTTTTATTGCTCGTGGCCAAATAAAGCTTGAACAAATTCTTCAGCAGTAAAAGGTCTAAGATCATCAACCTGTTCACCAACGCCGATAAAGCGTATCGGCAGACCGAGCTGTTTACTGATGGCAAAAATAATGCCGCCTTTGGCGGTGCCATCGAGTTTAGTCAGGGTTAAACCGCTAACACCTACCGCGTCCTGAAAATGCTTAGCCTGAGACAAGGCATTTTGTCCTGTACCAGCATCCAATACCAGCATCACTTCATGCGGCGCGGTATCATCCAGTTTACGCATTACCCGCAGGACTTTTTTTAGCTCTTCCATCAGGTTGTCTTTATTGTGAAGACGACCAGCGGTATCAGCAATCAACACATCGACATGACGCGATTGCGCCGCCTGCACTGCATCGAAAATAACCGAGGCACTATCCGCGCCAGTATGCTGGGCAATAACAGGGACATCGTTACGCTCACCCCAAATCTGCAATTGTTCAACCGCCGCGGCACGGAAAGTATCGCCGGCGGCCAACATAACGCTTTTCCCCTCTGCCTGAAAACGTTTGCTTAATTTGCCGATGGTGGTGGTTTTACCCACGCCGTTTACACCCACCATTAAAATCACATAAGGTTTTTTTGCACTGTCGATGGTTAAAGGTTTAGCCGCAGGCTTTAATAAACTTACCAGTTCTTTTTGTAATGATTGATAAAGTGCATCCGAATCAGATAGCTCTTTACGGGAAACTTGCCGAGCAAGATTTTCCGTAATAGCGGTAGTGGCTTCGATGCCGACATCCGCCACCAGCAGCTGGGTTTCCAGCTCTTCCAGCAACTCATCATCAATGGTCTTTTTACCCAGAAATAAGGAACCCATACCACTGGAAAAACTACTACCGGTTCGCTTAAGCCCTTTTTTAAGACGTGAAAAATATCCGCTTGACGCATCGGCCTCTTGCTCGGCGGGAGCTTCAGGTGCCGGAAAATCAGTTGGAATTGTTTCGGGCTTATCGCTGCCTGCATCTGTGCCCGCATTGATATCAGCATCGGCATCGCTACCGGATTTAAAACGATCAAAAAACTTCATGGACTTTATAATTACTCATCACTCTTTTAATAACAGTGCTATCCTACCACCCTTGCTGCCTGAAATAGAGCCTCAATTTATTAAACTCCACCGCTAAACCGACAGGAAAGGAATGAGCAAAGCCAAGCCTAAACGATCAAGCCATTTTGCCTCTAATCAATTACGGATTATAGGCGGCCAGTGGCGCGGCCGAAAACTTAGCTTCCCTTCTGTTGATGGCCTGCGTCCAACCACTGACCGTGTGCGTGAAACGCTATTTAACTGGCTGATGGCGGACATCCATGGCGCCCAATGTCTCGACCTTTTTGCCGGTAGCGGTGCACTGGGGCTTGAAGCGTTATCACGCGGTGCCGGCCTTGTTGATCTGATTGATAATGCCCGCCCTGCTGTCAGTCAGTTACAGCAAAACCTGCAACAGCTTGACGCCAATCATGGGCAGGTTTTTCATGCCAATGCCGCCGAGTGGTTGCAGCACAATACCGATAAGCGCTATGACATTATTTTCCTTGACCCTCCGTTTGGCCAGCATTTAGCCCAAACCTGCGTTCAGTTGATTAATCAACAAGCCATGCTAAAGCCCGGCGGTTGGCTTTATTTGGAAATGGGTAAGCAAGAACCCTTGCCGGCGCTGCCCCCCAACTGGCAATTGCATCGGGAAAAATTCGCCGGTCAGGTCTGCTACCGCTTATATAAATTGCCCAGACAGGTATAATCGCATCACCTTTGGCCATTAATTGAGAGTGCTCCATGACGACCGTGATTTATCCTGGCACCTTTAACCCGGTTACCAACGGCCATGTCGATTTGGTGGAAAGAGCCGCCAAGCTGTTTGACAAGGTGATACTGGGGATTGCTTATAGCGAGAAAAAACAACCACTGTTTACGCTGGAGCAACGGATTGAGCTGTGCCAGCAAGCCCTCGCGCACCTGAATAATATTGAGATCTGTGGCTTTAGTGAGCTATTAGTTGATTTCGCCGCTAGTAAAGGCAGCACTACAGTGCTTCGCGGTGTACGCTCGATGAAAGACTTTGAATATGAAATGCAAATGGCCGATATGAACCGCGCTATGCAAGCTGGCTTTGAGACAATCTTTCTATCACCTTCCCCAGGTCTGGCCTGTATCTCCTCGTCACTGGTGCGCGAAATAGCGGCTATGAACGGCGACGTCTCCGAGTTTGTCCCTGCGGTGGTTAACACTGCCCTTAACGATCGCTTTAAAACCTAAGATACCGCAATGGCCCTGCTGATCACCGACGAATGTATTAATTGCGATGTCTGCGAACCGGTGTGTCCTAATGAAGCGATTTTCCAAGGCAACGAAATCTACGAAATTGAACCGGCACGCTGCACCGAGTGCGTTGGTCATTTTGATGAGCCGCAGTGCGTATCGGTCTGCCCGGTGGATTGTATCCCTCTAGACCCAGATAATTTGGAAACACGGGATGAGTTACAGATTAAGTATAAAAACTTGATCGCAACCGGCTAGCGCTGACAGCGGCGACAATAAACTGTACTGCGTTGCCCCAAGCGAATTTCAGTTAGCTCACCCTTGCAAACCACACAGAATTCGTCACCCCGACCATAGACTTTAAGTTGCTGCTTAAAATAGCCTGGCTTGCCATCACCTCCAACAAAATCGCGCAAAGTGGTACCGCCCTGCTTTATGGCATTGGCTAAAACCGCTTTGATTTCATCTGCCAATACCAGATAGCGCTGCCGAGAAATGTTACCAGCGGCACGATCAGGCCGAATTCCGGCGGCAAATAAGGCTTCATTGGCATAGATATTTCCCACTCCGACGACATTTTTATTATCCATAATAAATGTCTTCACCGCCGATTTTCGGCCACGGGATAGCTGGTACAATCGCTCGCCATCAAATTGGTCTGATAAGGGCTCAGGCCCCAGAGCTGCCAACAATTTATGTGTCTCTTGTTTTGCACCCTGCCACAACCAGCAACCAAAGCGACGGGGATCGGTAAATCGAAGCGCCCGACCACTATCCAGCACCATATCAATATGATCATGAGCCATAGGTGGCTCATCAGCCTCGATAATACGCAAACTGCCTGACATGCCCAGATGCAAAATGGCACTGCCATTGGAAAAATTAAGCAAAATATATTTTGCTCGCCGTTCAACGGATTCAATCATCCGGCCCTTGATTAAGCGGGGCAGATTATCGGGCACCGGCCAGCGCAAACTGGGCTGACGCACCACCAGCTGTTTGACAGTACGCCCCTGAATATGTGGCTCTATACCGCGACAGGTGGTTTCTACTTCGGGTAATTCAGGCATGCGGTTTTCTCTCTTCGTTGCCGCCAAACGGCGGACACAAAAAAGCCCGAGCGAAGTCGGGCTTTTTACAATCAACCATCAATTATTTGATTTTTGATTCTTTGTATTCAACATGCTTACGAACGACAGGATCATATTTCTTAAATACCATCTTGTCTGGCGTGTTACGTTTGTTCTTATCGGTGGTGTAATAGTGACCGGTACCGGCAGAAGAAACTAATTTGATTTTATCGCGTGCGCTTTTAGCCATGATCTACTCCTTATACCTTCTCGCCACGAGAACGACAGTCAGCCAAAACCGCGTCGATACCCTTTTTATCAATGATACGCATACCTTTGGTCGATACACGCAGAGAAACAAAACGATTCTCGCTTTCTACCCAAAAACGATGACGATGTAAGTTAGGCAAAAAACGACGACGTGTGCGGTTTTTTGCGTGGGATACATTATTTCCCGTTACTGGACGCTTGCCGGTAACCTGACATACTCTGGACATGATTTGTCCCTTCCAAGACTAATTAATAAAAAACGGTTTCGGGGGCTAAATTCCATCATCGCATCTAAACAGCATGACGGCGGTATTCAGTTAAAATCTCTAGCTGAAACACCTGCCCGAACGGAGCGCGACTTTATACCAGAACCCCTATATGATCGCAACTTAAACTTGTAAAAAGCCGAAAAAGTGGCGTCAAAGAAGCCCCCTTTCAGCAAAAGACACCAGTTCACCATCCCCGATCACAAAATGATCCAAAACCCGAATATCAACCAAATTCAAAGCAGCCACCAAAGTGTTGGTGATGCGCCTATCTGCCTGACTGGGCTCAGCCACACCACTAGGGTGATTGTGTGCCAATATCACTGCGGCCGCATGATGATGCAAACAACGTCTGACCACCTCTCTGGGATAAACGCTGGCAGCATCAATCGTGCCGTAAAACAGCGTTTCAAAAACAATAGGCCGGTGCTGGCTGTCCATAAACAGGCAGCAAAACTGCTCTTGCGGCTTGTCTCTCAGGCAACTGGACAAATACTGGCGCGTTAAGCAGGGGCTAGTTAACGCATCATCCCGCACTAATTGCTCATGCATATGTCGCCGAGACATTTCCAGCACCGCCTGCAACTGGGTATATTTGGCTTCACCCAAGCCACAACCGGTACAAAATTCAGCCAAGCTCGCATTTAGCAAGCCCCTGAGGCCGCCGTACTGCTTGATTAATAGCCGAGCTAAATCTACTGCGGTGAGCCCCGGTGTTCCGGTGCGGAGGAAAATAGCCAATAACTCAGCGTCGGATAAAGCGCCGGGGCCTTGTTTAATCAGTTTTTCGCGCGGGCGTTCGGCAGCCGGCCAATCGGTAATTGCCATAATATCGTCCTTGATGATCCATGTTAGCGGTAAACTCCCTATCCTAGAGAGAGCACATATCTTACAATCTCCCTCCTAATTTGCCGAGAGCGCACTAATAAAAGTATGCAGCAACTTAATAACAAACAGATTTTGCTAGGCGTCACCGGAGGGATTGCCGCCTATAAAGCGGCCGAACTCGTCCGTCGTCTACAGGACTACGGCGCCACTGTCAGAGTGGTGATGACCAGAGCAGCTCAGGAATTTATTACCCCGCTGACCCTGCAAGCACTCTCTGGCAATCCGGTTCACTGTGATTTACTGGATACTGAGGCCGAGGCGGCGATGGGCCATATTGAATTAGCTCGCTGGGCTGATCTGGTGTTAGTAGCGCCGGCCAGTGCTGATTTTATGGCCAGATTGGCCAATGGCCGGGCCGATGATTTGTTAACTACGGTCTGCCTAGCCACTGATGCAACGATTGCTATCGCTCCAGCGATGAACCAAGCCATGTGGCGTGATGCGGCCACACAGGCCAACCTCAAAACACTGATCAGCAAATCTGTCGCTATCTTTGGTCCCGGCGATGGCTCGCAAGCCTGTGGCGACATTGGCCCCGGGCGTATGCTGGAAGCTGCAATATTGGCCGAAATGACAGCCGATCAGTTTCAGTCCAATAAGCTGGATGGTGTTAAGGTCGTGATCACTGCTGGCCCTACCCGCGAAGCCATCGACCCGGTGCGCTATATCAGCAATCATAGCTCTGGCAAGATGGGCTTTGCCTTGGCTCAAGCCGCGGTTGAAGCCGGAGCATCGGTCACACTGATCGCTGGACCTGTCTGCCTGACTAGCCCAGACAGAGTGAAACGCATTGATGTCGATAGCGCCGAACAAATGTATCAGGCAACGATGGATAATCTGGCCAATTGCGATATTTTTATCGGTGCTGCTGCAGTGGCGGATTATCGCCCCGCCGAAAGCGCTGACCAAAAAATTAAAAAATCTGCCGAGACTCTCTCGATTGAATTAATTCGCAACCCCGATATTATCGCCGCAGTAGCCAGCCACCAGCAGCGGCCCTTTACCGTTGGTTTTGCCGCCGAAACCCAGAACCTGATTGGTTACGCCCAGAGCAAGCTGGAAAAGAAAAAGCTGGATTTGATGATTGCCAATGACGTCGCCAATACCGAGATTGGTTTTAACAGCGACAACAATGCCGTGACGGTGATCTGGAACGGCGGGGAAAAAACTTTGCCAATGACGTCCAAGCAACAATTAAGTCGTTGTTTGCTATCAGAAATTGCCCAGCGATACCGAGAAAACGAGGCAACTTAAGCCGCCCGATCGAAGCTTGGGACGCTAGGGTTAAAATTAAAAAAATAAAAACCGTTTAGCGAACATCATGCCGCAAAATAAACTGCCCGGTGATCATGTGAAAATCCCAAAAACCCTGCCAGAAAATATCTTCCGCGCCTATGATATCAGGGGTCTGGCGGATACTGAGCTTAACGATAACGTGGTTTATGCCATTGGCTTAGCCATTGGTAGCGCCGCGCTTGACCAGGGCCAGCACCGTATCGTGGTCGCCGCCGATGGCCGCCTCAGCTCGCCCAGAATACGAGAGACTCTAGTCAAAGGTCTAACCGCCAGTGGCTGTGATGTGATGGATATTGGCACCCAACCCACCCCGCTAATGTACTTTGCGACTCACCAGCTCGACACTCAAAGCGGCGTTATGATTACCGGTAGCCACAATCCTCGGGAATATAATGGCATCAAAATTGTTATTGCCGGCAAGGCTTTATCTGGCGCTGAGATTGTATCGCTCAAAGACCGGATTTTGAGCCAAACGTTGGCCAGTGGTAATGGCCAGTATCAGACGCTCGATATTGAACGCCGATATATTAATTATATTGTCAATGACATCTCGATTGCTCAGCCATTAAAAATTGTGCTGGATGCTGGCAACGGTGTTGCCGGTGCGATTGCGCCCCGCCTGTTTACAGAGCTTGGCTGCGAGGTTGTTGCGCTTTATTGTGAAGTTGACGGCAATTTCCCCAATCATCATCCGGACCCAACGATTGAAGCTAACCTGACCGATTTAAAACATGGTGTGCAACAGCATCAGGCCGATCTGGGCATTGCTTTTGACGGCGATGGCGACCGCTTGGGTGTCGTCACCGCCTCGGGCAAATCAATAGCCGCTGACCAGTTACTGATGCTATTGGCAAAGGATATTGTTTCACGTCATCCCGATGCTGGTGTTTTATTCGATGTGAAATGCACCCGCCATCTCAGCACCCTGATTAGTCACTACGGCGGCCGTCCCATTATGTGGAAAACCGGTCACTCCTTGATGAAACAAAAAATGGCCGAAACCGGCGCCCTGCTTGGCGGCGAGTTCAGCGGTCATATTTTCTTTAAAGAGCGTTGGTTTGGTTTTGATGATGGCCTCTATGCCGCGGCACGGTTGATTGAATTACTGGACGCTAGCAACAAAGATCTCGATCAACAATTGGCCGCTTTACCGCAAAGTCTTGCCTCACCAGAATTGAAAGTAGCAACCACCGAGTCGAAAAAATTTGCGATTATTGAGCAATTGATTAACCGTTGCCCATTCGATGAGAGTAAAATCTCGACTCTAGATGGCCTGCGGGTAGATTTTGCAGATGGCTGGGGTCTGGTCAGGGCCTCTAATACCACCCCCATGCTGATTCTGCGTTTTGAAGCTGACACCGAAGCCGCTATGATACGAATTCAGTCACAATTTAAACAACAGCTAGCAGGCATTGATAACAGCCTGCAATTTGGTTTTTAATACCATTTCACGATCACATTAAGGAATCCACATGTCCCTAAGCCGCGATGCTGCTGGCAATGTCGCTAATGTACTTACTGAAGCGCTGCCTTATATACAACGTTTCACCAATAAAACCATTGTGGTGAAATTTGGCGGCAATGCCATGACTGACGACAAACTGAAAGAAATGTTTGCCCGCGACATTGTGCTGATGAAACTGGTCGGCATGAACCCCATTGTGGTGCATGGCGGCGGCCCTCAAATCGGCAGTTTACTCGAACAACTTAATATCGAATCACGCTTTGTCGATGGCATGCGTGTCACCGATAGCCAGACCATGGATGTAGTAGAAATGGTGCTAGGCGGCAGCGTCAATAAAGAAATTGTTAATTTGCTCAATCAAAACGGTGGCAAAGCCGTGGGCATTACCGGCAAGGACGGTGATTTAATTCGCGCCAGAAAAATGAATACCGCCCAATTAACGCCGGATATGACCGCCTCTGAAATTATTGATATTGGCCATGTTGGTGAAGTTGAGGCTATTGATACCAGCGTATTGAATATGCTGATCAATAGTCATTTTATTCCGGTTATTGCCCCGATTGGCGTAGGTAGTGATGGCAGCTCCTACAACATCAATGCGGATCTGGTCGCCGGCAAAATTGCCGAGGTTATGCAGGCAGAAAAACTGATACTGCTCACCAATGTGGCAGGCCTTTTGAACAAACAGGGCGAAGTGTTAACTGGCATGAGTACACAACAAGTAGATGATTTAATCGCCGACGGCACTATCCATGGTGGCATGCTGCCAAAAATACGCTGTGCTCAAGATGCCGTTAAAGAGGGAGTGACTAGCTCACACATTATTGACGGTCGTGTTCCCCATGCCGTTTTATTAGAAATATTCACCGATGAAGGGGTGGGTACACTCATCACTAATTGCAGTTTGTAAAGGCAAGTAGCCGTTGAAAAAGCGTCTAAAAAAATCTCAGAATATCCGCTTCTTTTGTTGATTCTTATTGCAGCCTTTGCCGGTAATCGATAGGATTAACCATCATTATAAAAAAACACTGGGATTTGAGTAGTTAATGGTACAGCCATCACCCAGTACTTGATCAGTCAGTAGTTGATCAGCAGTTGATGCCCGACCCTTAACGGCAGCCAAGTATAATTATTACCAACAGTCATAACTGGTATCGTTAGAGCGACTAGCTTGCAAACTAAAAATTATCATGACTAAAAAGATGTCTCGCCGACAACAAATTCTTCAAGCCCTGGCCCATATGTTGGAAGTCAGTCCGGGCGAGCGCATAACAACCGCTCGTCTGGCTAAAGAAGTTGGCGTTTCAGAAGCAGCGCTTTATCGACATTTTCCCAGCAAGTCGAAAATGTTTGAAGGTCTGATCCAATTTATTGAAGAAACCCTATTCACCCGAGTGAGTATGATTCTCAAAGAAGAAGATCAAGCCACCGCTCGCTGTGAAAAGATTCTGACTCTGCTGTTGACCTTTACCGAGCGCAACCCCGGCATTACCCGTATTCTTACCGGCGATGCATTGGCAGGAGAAACCGAGCGCCTAAGGGCCAGAGTGGCACAGCTTTTTGACCGCTACGAAACTCAGCTCAAGCAAACCCTGCGTGAAGCGGAACTTCAGGAAGGTATTCGCCCCACGATGCCAGTAGCGATTGCAGCCAATTTACTGCTAGCCACCGTAGAGGGGCGTATTTGCCAGTTTGTTCGCAGCGAGTTTAAACGCAAACCTACCGAGAATTGGCAGGATCAATGGCCGGTGATTATGAATGGATTCTTTAAGCAGACCGCCGGCAGTCAGTCCGCGCCTTTAGCCCAGACCGGCACCAAGAACGTCTAAATTCGCCTGTCTCGCAACAACTCTAGCTAAATAATTTAAAAACGTTATACCCCATACCGCTCGCGATAAGCCTCAATTTTGGCAACATTGTTGGCTTGGTCAGGCTGATGACGTAAATAATCGATGATCAGACCCAGATCAACAATATTGATCACAGGAATATCATAATCTTTTTCAACCTCTTGAATCGCCGAGAATTCTCCCTGACCTCGCTCTTGACGGTTTAGGCCAATCACCACACCGGCAGGCTCAGCACCGTTGTCGGCGATCACTGACATCACTTCACGCACGGCCGTACCGGCGGTAATAACATCATCAATGATCAAAACTTTACCCTGCAGGGGATCACCAACGATGGTGCCGCCCTCGCCATGCGTTTTGGCTTCTTTACGGTTATAAGCAAAGGGAACATCGCGATCAAAATGTTCCGACAAAGCAGTAGCCGTAGCCGCCGCCAATGGTATGCCCTTGTAGGCCGGCCCAAACAGCACATCGAATTCAACATTTGATTCAATAATCGCATTGGCATAGCAACGCGCTAGCAGCGCCAGTGCAGCGCCGTTAGAAAATAATCCCGCATTAAAGAAATAAGGACTAATACGACCCGACTTTAAAGTAAACTCGCCAAATTTTAAGGCATTTTTAGCTATTGCCAATTCAATAAATTGTTGCTGATAAGAATGCATGCAGGATCTCTAAATGGGTTCATCAATGGTTATTTTTCATTATAAGTAATGTTTAAAAACAAAAATTTGCTAGCTTTACGGGCAAGGAGTTTTTAAACTTATATCTTAGCAGTCATGCTGCTTATAGGAATGATAGCAAAACCGTTGCTTGGCATCATACCCCCCAACGGTTAAGGGATAACACCTACTCTGCATTAAAAAATCAGAGAACCGTTCTGGCTTCAACAGAACTGATTTTACTATCATTTTTCCTAGGCCCAGCATCATACGCTGTCCACTGTAATGAGGCGACCATGAGAATCATTAATTTTTGCGCAGACGGTATTCGGGAAGCCGCCAAAGACGGCTTCTTCGAATGGGTACTGGAGCAGGATGCAGACTTTATTTGTATCCAAAACCTAAAAGCACAGGAATATGATCTACAAGCCGAGATCTACTGGCCAAAGGGCTACAACCCCTACTTCTTCGATGCGGTAGAAAAAGACACTAATGGTGTCGCCATTTATTGCAAGCAAATGCCCAAAGCCATTATGACCGGCTTGGGCTTTATCGACTTCGATATGGAAGGCCGTTATATACAGGCTGATTTTCAGGAAATCAGTATTGGCTGTTTATTGGCCCCCAGCGCTTATAAGGCGGACGATACCGCTAGAGCTCACAAAAAACACTTCTTTGAGCTGTTCCAGCACCACTTAACCAAAGTGCGCAATAAGCGCCGCGAGTTTGTGATTTGTGGTAACTGGAATATGACTCACTCCCAGTCCGATATTCAAGATATTCAAGCCAATCGAGATATCTCTGGAGCCTTGCCCGCAGAGCAACAACAGATGGATCAATTATTTCAGGAGTTAGGCTATGCCGACGCCTTCCGTGAGATTAACACCGACGATGATGAGTTTACTTGGTGGCCGGATGGCGATCGCAGCAAAGATGGCTGGCGCATTGATCACCAGATTGTCTCTGAGGGACTGAAACCGGTGATTGAATACGGCGCCATTTATAAAAACCAGATCTTCTCAAGCCATGCGCCGTTAATTATGGATTACGACTACGAAATACAAACCTGAGCAAAATAGGGAAAATAGGGGATGGCGAATAACCACCCCCTGCCAATTAACCGGCTAAAGCCGCCTTCTGCATATCAATTAACTCAGCAATTCCCTTCTCTGCCAAAGCCAGCATACTATCGAGTTCGGCGCGGCTATAAGGCTCACCTTCTGCCGTACCTTGCACCTCAATAAAACCACCCGCTTCAGTCATAATCACATTCATATCGGTTTCTGCATTGGAATCTTCAGGGTAATCCAAATCCAGCACCGCTTCGCCTTCATAAATACCGACAGAAATTGCAGCGGTCATTTGTTTTAGCGGGTTGTCTTCAATCATCCCCTCGGCCTTCATATAACGAAGAGCATCGGCCAGAGCAACGCAGGCACCAGTAATCGAGGCGGTGCGAGTACCACCATCAGCCTGAATTACATCGCAATCAATGGTAATCGAATTTTCACCCAGCGCGGTTAAATCAACGGCAGCTCTTAATGAGCGACCGATCAAGCGTTGAATCTCGACAGTGCGCCCGCCCTGCTTGCCTCTGGCCGCTTCACGCCCCATCCGACTACCGGTAGAGCGCGGCAACATACCGTACTCGGCTGTGATCCAACCCTGCCCTTGTCCCCTTAGAAACCTCGGCACACCGGCATCCACCGACGCAGTACAAATCACCTTGGTATTACCAAAGGTCACCAATACCGAGCCCTCGGCGTGGCAGGTAAAATTACGGGTAATGGTTACTTCGCGAAGCTGATCATGACGACGGCCACTAGGTCTATTCATAGGGAA
This sequence comes from uncultured Oceanicoccus sp., assembly GCF_963968385.1. Lineage (NCBI taxonomy): Bacteria > Pseudomonadati > Pseudomonadota > Gammaproteobacteria > Cellvibrionales > Spongiibacteraceae > Oceanicoccus > uncultured Oceanicoccus sp. Next base: position 23,786 of record NZ_CAXAHB010000002.1, on the reverse strand, counting down.
TAACTCAAAGATTAAATGGAAAAGAGCGGGCATTATACACATGAACGCTATGACGAGGGGCTGCAATCGGGCTAAAATGGCGGTCTTTATTTGTCTGTTTTATTTGACTACTTTATTCGACTGAAGGTATTCACCGCTATGATTCGCAGTATGACCTCTTTTGCCCGTCAGGCCACGCAACACGATGGTGGTTCTCTGGTCTGGGAAATTCGCTCAGTCAATCACCGCTATTTGGAACCCAGCTTTAAACTGCCGGAATCCATGCGCCGTCTAGAAAACGACCTGCGAGAAAAAATACGTAAAACACTGAGCCGAGGCAAAGTTGAATGCAGCTTACGTATGCAGTCTCAGTCTGGCGACAATTCAAGCCAACTCACCGTCAATGCCGAATTGCTAACTCAATTGATTGTTACTGCGGAGTCGATTCAAAAACAACTCAACGAACCCTCCGCATTAAACCCACTGCAACTATTACAATGGCCGGGCATGATGTCTGAGCCAGAAATCGACAGCGATTTACTCTGCGAACAGGCATTGGCTGCATTTCAGGTGACACTGGAACAGTTGCTTGAAAGTCGCGAACGAGAGGGCGCCGCTCTAAAACAATCGATCGAACAGCGACTCGATACCATCGGCGATATTACAGCTGCAGTAAAACAACAACTGCCAGACATTCTCCAAGCCCAGCGACAGAAGCTGCAACAACGATTGCAAGAATTAAAGGCCGAGCTCAATGAAGATCGCCTGGAACAGGAAATGGTTATTCTGGCCCAGAAAGCCGATGTCGATGAAGAGCTAGACCGCCTTGACGCCCACCTTGCCGAAGTCAGACGGGTACTCAACAAAGGGGGTGCCTGTGGCCGGCGCCTAGATTTCTTGATGCAGGAGTTAAACCGCGAAGCGAATACACTATCATCAAAATCCATCGTCACCGACACCACCCAGGCCGCCGTTGAACTAAAAGTATTGATTGAGCAAATGCGCGAACAGATCCAGAATATAGAATAAGCAATAACAACCACTGCACCGTATTCGTCCGAGGAAAGCCCTGAATGTCATTAACTTCTGAACAGACTACCAGAGGAAAACTTTATACTATCTCTGCCCCTTCCGGCGCCGGTAAAACCAGTCTTGTCAGCGCATTAATCGATTCGATTCAACAGGTTAGAGTATCAGTATCTCACACCACCCGAGCCATGCGTCCCGGTGAGCAGGACGGCGTTAACTACCATTTTGTCAGTCATGAAGACTTTCAATCGATGTTGGTAGAACAGTCTTTTTTGGAGTATGCAGAGGTCTTTGGCAACTATTACGGCACATCCCGGGCGTGGGTAGAGCAGACACTTAACGAGGGCGATGACGTAATACTAGAAATTGACTGGCAGGGCGCCGCGCAAATCAAAAAGCTTATGCCGGACACACTGGCTATCTTTATTATGCCGCCCTCGCAAAGCACCCTGAGAGAGCGCCTTACCCATCGCGGTCAGGATGATGAAGTGGTCATTAATAAACGGATGGCTGAGGCCGTTAACGAAATGTCCCACTATGAGCAAGGCGATTTTGTGGTCATTAATGATGACTTTAATACCGCTCTGGCTGACTTACAGGCCATTGTGCGTAGCTCAAGATTAACCTTGGCGCCGCAGAAAAACCGCCATCAAGCCCTATTAGACGAACTACTGGGCTAATCAACTCAGCCCAGCAACCGGCTGATTGTTTTTAGTACACCATCTTTGCTACAATGCTCGGCCGTTTTGACCGGCCCGGCATTAAACCGCTTGAGCCGAACTAAAACTACTAAACGCTAACTGCAAACGAGAAACACCATGGCCCGTATTACCGTTGAAGATTGTCTGGATAAAGTTGATAACCGCTTTGAACTAGTGATGGTCGCTAGCAAGCGTGCTCGTGCACTGGCCACCGGCGGCGAAGAACCACTGGTCGCTGAAGAATCTGATAAGCCCACTGTTATCGCACTGCGTGAAATTGCTGACGATGTAATCACGCCAGAAGACATCATGAATCCGAAGCAAGAAGAGCCCGAAGAGATCATGCTGGATATGGATATCGACCTAAATACTGAAATTCCGCCATCGTTCCAAGCTAACGACTGAGCTAGGGCTTTATCTTAAACAGGCCGAGTCGATTAAATCACTCGGCCTTTTTCATGCCTGCGATTTAGCGCAAAGCTTTCCGCTGAATAAAAGTCATGGTATAAGTTGCCTATAGCTTAGCATCACCTAATTTAGCACCACTTAACTTAGCATCATCGACAGCCAACGAGAGCAGACCGCTATATGCAACAATACAGCTTCTTTCAGCAACGCAGCAACCGCGAAGAAGTCGACTCCATCGATGCATTAGGCAGCACCCTGCAGAGTTATCTTTCCCCAGTACAAGTCAATCAAATCAAGCGCGCCTATTACTACGCCGAGCAAGCCCACGAAGGCCAGCGCCGTCGCAGTGGTGAGCCCTACGTTACCCATCCACTAGCCGTAGCTGGCATATTGGCCGATATGCATATGGACCACCAAAGTTTGATGGCCGCCATGCTGCATGATGTGATTGAAGATACCGGCATCAGCAAAGAAGCACTGGGTGAACAATTTGGCGACTCCGTTGCTGATTTAGTCGACGGAGTTAGCAAACTGACCCGTATGGAAGATCAAACACTGGCCGAGGCACAAGCCGAAAACTTTCAAAAAATGGCCTTGGCCATGGCTAAAGACATTCGCGTTATTTTGGTAAAACTGGCTGATCGTCTCCACAATATGCGCACCCTCGGCGTATTAAAACCGGAGAAACGCCGCCGCATCGCCAAAGAAACACTCGATATGTATGCTCCCATCGCCCAGCGCTTGGGCATGCATAAAATTCGCGTTGAATTTGAAGATTTAGGTTTTGCCACTCTAAACCCGATGCGCTCTACTCGCATTCAAGCCGCTGTCAAAGCGGCCCGCGGTAACCGTAAAGAAATCATTCAACAGATTGAAGAATCTATCGAAGCTTGCTTAGAACAGGAAGGCCATGAAGCCTCTGTTGTTGGCAGAGAAAAACACCTCTATAGCATTTATCAGAAAATGCGCGGCAAGAAAAAATCCTTTTCTGAAATTATGGATATCTACGCCTTCCGGATTGTGGTGGACAGCGTTGATATGTGCTACCGGGTTTTAGGCTGTATTCACAGCTTATATAAACCGGTGCCTGGTCAGTTTAAAGATTATATTGCCATACCAAAATCCAATGGCTATCAGTCTTTGCATACCGTTTTATTTGGTATGCACGGTGTGCCAATCGAAATCCAGATTCGCACACAGGAAATGGAAGAAATGGCCAACCACGGTATTGCCGCTCACTGGCTATATAAGACCAACGAAGGGCAGCCGCTAAATACTAGCCATACCCGCGCCAGACAGTGGTTGCAGGGTTTACTTGAAATGCAGCAGCGCGCCGGCGACTCTCTGGAATTTATTGAAAACGTAAAAATTGATCTGTTCCCTGACGAAGTTTATGTTTTTTCTCCGAAAGGAAAAATCATGGAACTGCCGCAGGGCTCTACCGCGGTCGACTTTGCCTATGCCGTGCATACTGATGTTGGCAATAATTGTGTGGCCAGTCGCATAAATCGCCGCTTAGCGCCCTTGTCAGAGACATTACAAAGCGGCCAGACCGTCGAAATTATTACCTCTTCCGGTGCGCAACCCAATCCTGCCTGGCTTAACTTTGTGGTCACCGCAAAAGCCCGCACCAATATTCGTCACTTTTTGAAAAACCAGCTAACCAATGAATCGGTTGCTTTAGGTCGGAGACTACTGGACAAAGCCTTAATAGAATTAGGCTCCGGTATCGATCAGCTTAGCGAAGATCAAAAAGAACTATTGTTAAGTGATACCGGCATGCAAACCTTTAATGAAGTGTTAGAAGAAATTGGACTGGGCAATCGCGTTTCTATTTTAACCGCACACCAGTTATTGGCCGAGACCGATAAAGACGGAAAAAGCATTCATCCGGAAAACTCCACCCACTCGCCATTGGCTATTCGTGGCAGTGAGGGTTTCCGAATTAACTTTGGCCATTGCTGCTATCCGGTGCCGGGCGATTCTATTGTTGGCTTTATCAGTTCAGAGCGGGGCATTGTCGTTCATACTGACAACTGCCATAACAGTTTGGATTTTCGCAATAACCCAGAGCGCTGCATAACCTTGCGCTGGGATGATGAAGTAGAAGGTGAGTTCTCCTCTGAATTAAAAGTGGAGCTGGAAAAAAGCCGTGGCATCATCGCCGTATTAGCTACCAAAATAAATAGTCTGGATGCCAATATTGAAAAAATCAGCGTGGAAGAAGAAGGCCCCAGACTCAATACGATGAGTATTGTTGTAGGCGTTCGCTCCCGTATTCATCTAGCCCGCATTATGAAACATATTCGCCGCATTAAGGCCGTGGTTAAAGTAACCCGCGCCAGACACTAATAATTTTTCATAAGGATTTCACCATGAGTCAAAAAGAAATCATCGCCACCAGCAAGGCGCCGCAAGCTATTGGTCCCTACTCACAAGCGGTCAAGGTGGGTGATACCGTTTATTTATCTGGGCAAATTCCACTGATACCTGAAACCATGGAACTGGTAACCGGTGATATAAAAATGCAAGCTCAGCAAGTGTTTAACAATTTAGCGGCGGTTGCCGCAGCCGCAGGCGGCAGTTTGGACGATGCCGTTAAAGTTAATATCTCACTGACAGATCTCGGTGATTTTGTAGCCGTCAATGAAGTGATGGCAGAGGTTTTTCAACAGCCGTTTCCGGCAAGAGCCTGTGTTCAAGTGGCCGCTTTGCCAAAAGGAGCGGCGATAGAAGTGGAAGTGATTTTATCCTTGTAATTCAGCCTGTCGTTCTTGCAGATGCTCGCCAATTCGGGCATCAACACGCTGATAACGCTGCCACTTATTCCTTGGGATATTAAAAAATTAGCATAAGCGCAAACAATAGCCGCGCTTTAGTTTTCTTCAGCTAACAATTCGCTATAGCCTTGCCGGTAATCACTGTAACGAAGCATATAACCCGTTGCTAACAAACGGGCATTGCTGCAACGTTTACTATTGCGCCGGGTTTTATCACCGTTAGTGAGCGTGCTGGGGTCAATACCTAATTGTTCCGCTATCCAAGATTTTACCTCCCACAATGTCGCCGGCTCGCTATCAACACCAATATAGCAACTGGCCAATGCGTGCTGTTCACAATCCATTCTAATCAGATGAGCCAGAAAACCAATGCAATCATCACGATGAATACGGTTGGTAAATAATGGTGGCGATAAGGGGCAACCCTGCCCAGCTGCTACTTGTTCAATTAAGCGCCGTCTTCCAGGACCGTAGATACCGGCAAAGCGAATAACACAATGCGCAATAGCTTGTGTTGTAGCAACCTGCTCGGCCTCTAACAAACGTTGACCGGAAAACGTCTTTGGTTCGGCAGCACTGTTTTCATCCACCCACTGACCGTCGTTCTGATGGTAAACACTGGTACTGGAGACAAAAAATAATCGTTTAACCGCCTCGCGATTATTTAGCGCAGCGATTACATTAGTCAGACCTTGGACATACACCGCTTGATAACGCTGATCGCTAAATTCGCCCGGCGTTAAAGTCACCACAATATAGTCAAAGCGCAATGACCCCAGACTGACTAATGATTCCCTATCAGTCACATCGGCATTTAGCGTATTGATCGGCTCAGGCAATGTTCCGCTTCGGCGCAAGCCCCATACAGTATGCCCCTCACTCGCCAGCTTTAAGCCCAGCGGGGTGCCAATATCACCACATCCGACAATTAAGATACTACTAGTCGACAAAACACTCTCCCTTCACATTAATAGCAGGCACTTTAGCAATAAATTCTATGATTGTAATAGCACCTTTTGATAGAAAATATTAATCTATACCTTCAACCTACAGCCTACACTTATTCAGCTAGCCACAGGTAAGCCCGATGACATTAACTGAACTGCGCTATATTGTCGCCCTGCATCAAACCGCCCATTTTGGTAAAGCCGCGGAAAAATGCTTTGTCAGCCAACCCACTCTGAGTGTCGCCATTAAAAAGCTAGAAGAAGAACTGGACGTGTCACTATTTGAGCGCAGCCGCAACCAAGTTCGTGCCACACCGTTAGGCGAACAAATTATTGCTCAGGCTCAAACGGTATTGGAGCAAAGCAATGTTATCAATGAAATAGCCAATCTGGGTAAAGATCCGCTGGGCAGCACCCTCTCGATTGGCGCTATTTTTACCATTGGCCCTTATTTGTTTCCGCATTTTGTTCCGCAGCTACAAAAATCTGCCGCCAAAATGCCTTTATATATCGAAGAAAACTACACTGCCGTGCTGCGAGAAAAACTGCGTCAGGGTGAGCTGGATGCCATTATTATTGCCCTGCCCTTTAATGAGCCTGATGTGGTAACGCAAAGCCTGTATGAAGAAAGCTTTGTAGTACTACTGGCCAAAGATCATCCACTGGCTGAACGCAAAACCATTACCGCCAAACAACTGGAACAAGAACAAGTACTTCTGTTAGGTGAAGGCCACTGCTTTCGCGATCAGGTGCTGGAAGCTTGCCCGGGCCTACGTAAAAACTTTGCCCGCGGTAATGACCCGCTGCAATCTGTGGTGGAAGGCAGCTCGCTTGAAACCCTAAAATATATGGTCGCTTCCGGGCTGGGTATTACCATTTTGCCAGCCTCCGCTGCGCAACTGCATCAATATGGTAATGCTGCCTTAGTCACCCGACCGTTTATCAACTCAAACTCGAAACGCACCGTGGCGCTGGCATGGCGGGCCAGCTTCCCTCGTCATCAAGCCATCGATGCTCTTAGCCAAGCCATTAAACAATGCCAGCTTGGCAAGACCATCAACGAGTAACCTTATTTTGACCAGCAACAAAATGCTAGATCAAATACCGGCACAACAGCTCAAAGGCGTTGGCCCCAAAATGGCCGCCAAACTGGCAGAGCTAGGTATTCACAGCGTTCAAGATTTGCTATTCCATCTTCCTCTGCGCTATCAGGATCGAACCCGCATTACCCCTATCGGCGCATTGCAGGTTGGAACTGATGCCGTTATTGAAGGCGAGGTTAAAGCCGCCGATATTGTTTTTGGTCGCCGCCGCAGTCTGGTCTGCCGCTTGCAAGATGGCACCGGCACCGTGACGCTACGTTTTTTCCATTTTTCTGCTGCGCAAAAAAATAATCTGAGCCTTGGCACAAGATTGCGCTGCTTTGGCGAAGCGCGCCGTGGTAGCAGCGGCCTTGAACTCTACCATCCCGAGTATCAGTTAGTGACCGACCAACCGGCGCCGATGGCACAATCGTTAACCCCGATTTATCCTAGCAGCGAAGGACTTAGCCAACAGGCTTGGCGCAAACTCAGTCAACAGGCACTTAATCTGGTTAAACCAAACACCTTGGTGGAATGGTTACCGCAATCGCTGTCATTTAACGGCAGCGCGGTAAGTCTGGAACAAGCCCTAATCTATTTGCATCGGCCGCCCACAGATGCGTCCCTGGATTTACTAAAACAAGGGGAACACCCTTACCAACAACGTTTGGCGTTTGAGGAACTGCTAGCTCATAACCTAAGCCTGCTTAAATTGCGCAGCCAAACCCGCGCTCAGGGCGCACCTCCATTACTCGGCGACGAACAACTTAGCCAGTCGTTTTTGCAAACACTAGGCTTTGAGCTAACCAGCGCACAACAACGCGTCGTCACTGAAATTAATAACGACTTAACACAAAGCAAACCCATGCTGCGCTTGGTGCAAGGTGATGTTGGCTCAGGCAAAACGGTGGTCGCTGCGCTGGCGGCACTAAAAGCGGTCAGCTGTGGTTATCAAGTCGCGATTATGGCTCCCACCGAAATATTGGCCGAACAACACTTCACAAACTTTGGTCATTGGATGCAGCCTCTGGGTTTATCGGTTGGCTGGCTTACCGGCAAAGTCAAAGGCAAACAGAGAAAGCAGCAATTGGAAGCCATGATGCAGCATCAGGTCGATATTGTGATTGGCACTCACGCATTATTTCAGGATGAAGTGCAATTTGCCAAACTGGGTTTGGCAATTATTGATGAGCAGCATCGCTTTGGTGTGCATCAGCGATTGGCATTAAAAGAAAAAGCCTCAGCCGCTGTCGGCCACCCCCATCAACTGATTATGACCGCTACTCCGATCCCTAGAACACTGGCGATGAGCGCCTATGCCGATCTGGATACCTCGGTTATTGATGAGCTACCGCCGGGTCGAACTCCGGTCACCACAGTAGTGATAGACAATGTCCGGCGCGCACAAATCGTCGAAAGAGTTCGCAACGCCTGCCGTGAGGGTCGCCAAACCTATTGGGTTTGCACGCTGATTGAAGAATCCGAAACGCTGGCAGCCCAGGCCGCCGAAGATACTTGCACCAACCTGCAAGCCTTGCTGCCGGAACTGAATATCGCCCTTATTCATGGCCGTATGAAAGCCGATGAAAAGGCCTCGGTGATGCAAGCGTTTAAGGAAAACGCGCTGGATCTTTTGGTTGCTACCACCGTTATTGAAGTCGGGGTGGATGTGCCCAATGCCAGCCTGATGATTATTGAAAACGCCGAGCGACTAGGACTGGCTCAGCTTCATCAACTGCGCGGCAGGGTTGGCCGCGGCAGCACCGCCAGTCACTGTGTCTTAATGTATCAATCACCGCTGGGACAGCAGGGCAAGCAGCGACTGCAAACCATGCGACAAAGTAGCGATGGCTTTGTTATCGCAGAAAAAGACTTGCAGCTACGAGGCCCGGGAGAATTGTTAGGCACTCGTCAAACAGGTTTATTGCAATTGCGTATAGCCGATTTGGAACGGGACAGCCACTTACTGGATCAAGTCAAGGTGGCGGCCGGGCAATTACTGCAGCAATATCCACAGGCGGTAGACCCGCTTATTCAGCGCTGGTTAGCAGATGGCGAGCAATATGCACAGGTTTGATTGTATGACTTCATCATAAGCCGCCTTGATTAACGGCAAAAACTACAACTTGAACTACACTCTCAATGCCAACAAGTAAATCGTTAGACTCAACCGCCTGAACGATCAATAACACTAACCATGCGGGACCAAGGAGCAAGCCATGCCAGTGCCGGCTGTCATTGAAAAAATATTAAACCAACATAATATTGAAGTTGCTGTGGTTGACGCGCCCGCCACCGTCGACTTTATCGGCCAGGCGAAGACGACGCTATTGCAAGACCGCAACGGAAAAATTCAGGCGATTTACAGTAGTGATAGTATTTTGGATATCGACGCACTATGTCGTTTAACGCAACGCAAATTAACCGTCTGCAAATCGCAAGATATACAAGCCATTTGCAACAAGGCTAAAGTAGATCGTTTGCCCACTATTCCGCTGGCCTTGGGTTTCGACGTTATTATTGACCAGCAGCTGTTATCCCATCGCGAATTAAAACTCGATAGCGGTAGCGAAGCTTGTTTGGTGACAATCACGATTGAGCAATTTAACCAGCTAATTGATGGCGTTCAAACCGGCTCGATCGCTGTCAACGAGACCGAACTGCAAAGCGCATCACTTGATATGATTCACGATATTGACGACATCACCTACGCCGTTGCCAATTTCACCCAATTAAGAATCAAACAGCGCCTGGAAGAGACACTGGAATGTCCGCCTTTACCGGAAACTGCGCAGCGTATTATTCAACTGCGAGCCAACCCCGATGCAGATATTAAAGACCTGAGCGATATCATAGAAACCGACCCTTCGCTGGCCGCGCAAATTATCAGCTGGGCAGCATCACCCTACTATGCCGCGCCGGGGAAAATACAATCCGTCCATGACGCCATTGTTCGTGTGTTAGGTTTTGATATGGTTTTAAACTTATCACTCGGTCTAGCCTTGGGCAGAACACTCAAGCTACCCAAAGATACAGCCAGCGGCTTTACCCCTTATTGGCAACAAGCTATTTATGCCGCCACCGCTGTAGCGGCTTTGGTTCAGCTAATGCCGACCAAGGCGCGACCTGCGAAAGGCATGATGTATTTATCGGGCCTGCTACATAACTTTGGTTACTTAATTTTGGCCGATGTGTTTCCAGTTTATTTTTCCACGATTTGTCGCTATCAAGAAGCCAACCCTGTTACTAACCACTGCTATATTGAGCGCCACTTACTCGGCGTAACACGGGAACAGCTAGGGGCTTGGTTAATGCGGACATGGAGTATGCCCGATGAAATCAATACCGCTATTCGTTTTCAAAACGAGGTGGAATTTGAAGGGGAAAACAGCGACTACGCCAACCTGATGCTTATTACTTTGCGCCTGTTACGCAAACACGGTATTGGCGATGCATCATCAGCAACTATTCCAGATCATCTATTTGAACATTTGCAGTTAGACCGTGAAGAAGCCGAACAAGCGATTATGACGCTGATGGAATCATCTGCCGAGCTAAATGCTATGGCAGCAACCATGGCCGCTTAATGGGCGGGCGGTATCGCTCAGCTTGTTACGAAGTTGAGCGCGACGACGGCATCGGGAAATCGACCAAATCGTCGGTTGCCAATAACAGCCCACGATAAAAATACTCACTGCTTGCCTCATGCTCACCAAGATGCGCTAACAATCGACCCATTTCAGCACAGACTTCACCGCTATCTTCAAACTGCAAACTTCTCTCAAAATATTCTCTGGCCTTACCCCAAAAAGCATTGCGCAGAGACAGACGACCGAGACATAAAAATAAGGCGGCATCATTATTGCGCTGCTTAAGCCAATCTTCCGCAAATAGTAATTGTCTGGCCGGATCATCGCTGGCAACTTTTCCGTAAAGAGACACCAAAGTACTATTCCAATCTTTTTTCAGGCGGTTGCGAATTAATTTTTCCGCCCCCTGCATATCGCCCAAGGCAATAATGCTTTCTGCATAGCAAGCTATCACCTCACTATTGGCTTTTACCGCAGTGGAAAAGCTTTGCCACAATTGGCGCAAGTTGCCCAAGGCATCACTGCGAGATTTGGCCGCCTCTAAAATACTTGCCTTGCTAGCCGTTATTTCCAACTCGGTTATTTCGTCCGGCGCTAAGACTTTATATTTTTTTAGCTCCGGTAGCAGCGCAAGAACTTGCTGCCAATCATTAAGCCCTTGATAGGTTTGCGCCAACAAATAAAGGACATGCGGATGTTTTCCCGCATTGCGACGCACCCGAGTTAAGGTCGCTAAACTTTGTTCAAACCGACCACTGCGTAACTGCAACTCCGCCTGCGTTAAACCCACCGCAATACCTGCACCACTCGTACTCTGTTCGGCTTTTTTTAGAAACGCTTTCATTTGTTTGCTGTCATCCAGCGCATGACTGGCGCGAGCGGCAATCAAATAATTGAGTAATGGTGTTTCAGATTTTGCGGCCGCCTTGGCCAGCGTTTTGCGCGAGCTTTGCCAATTGCCTTCAATAAATGCGATCAGGCCATGGGTAGTTTGCTGCTGACTGCGGCGATAGTCCCTGCCGGACAGCCAATCACTCAAAGCACCCGTGCCGCTAATCAAGCGTCTTAGCAAACTAAAAAAACCATACACTATGGAAAATAACAGCACGAATAAACCAACACCTATCCAGACACTGGTTTCAAGGGTATAGGTGTTATAGCTAATTAAAATATAACCGGGGTCCAATTCTATCGCCGCCACCAAAGCAACCGATAGCACCAGCACAACTAAGCTGGCAATAAAGAAGCGCTTCATTTAACTGGCTCCTCAGCGGGCTCTTCAGTTAACTCTTTGCTGAGTTCTTTATCCGGCGCTTTATTCAGTTCTTTATTGAGTTCTTTTTGTGTCGCCGGCTTAAGCTGATGAATATTCTCAACATAGGCTTTAAGCGCGCGTAGAGAACCGGAAATATCTGGCAAGCTAATAGCGACCTGCTGCTGCTTTAAATATTGCAACTGCGCGACCACGGCATCTGTCGACACTTTATCCAGCGTGAAATACGTTGCCAGCCAGTGATCTACTTTTGACAAACTATCCTCATAGAGTTTTTGCTTGCCTGCCAAACTAGCCATTTGTGCCTGCTCAAACATCAAGCGCACATTTTGCCGCACGGCCGCTTCATATTCTGGCGCCAGTAATGGTTTATAAATATCATCGCGGCGGTTAATTTGAATATACCCGCTAAGCTTATCTAACGCCGCCTGAAAACCCACCGCCAAACGTTGCTGCCAGCTTTGCGCAACGGGCACTTCAGGCCTAGGCAAACTCAGTTGCAGCGATTGAATTAATGGCAATTGCTCTGCCTGTTGGGCCAGCGCGGCCAGCGCTAAATAATGCCCCTCTAGATCAAGAGTTACCGCAGCACGTAAATTGGCCATATCATTTGCCAAAGCTTCGCGCACAGAATAAAGCGCATGGTCATCCAAATCTTTAATAATGGCATCAGCGGCTGTTAGTAATTGCATCGCGCTATCGCGTTGTTTACCCATTAACAAACGCTGGTGTGCCAGACGCATTAAATATTCCGCCTCGGCTAGCAACCAATCATCGCGATCGGTGGTGGATAATGACTGTAGACGTTTTTGCTGACTGCTTAGCTGTTGTTGCAAGTTATCAATACGCTGCAATAATTGTTGTTGCTGCAACTGGTTATTGGCTTGCCATTGATCGAACTGGCCCTGCAGTTTTTTATTGTTTTCAGCCTGACCATCGACCCGCTGAATTGCGCCGGCAATAGCTGCTCGGCTTTGTTGCAGCGACTGCTGTTGGGCAATACCCTCCTGCCATAAAAAAATACTGAGACAGACGCCGGCAATAGCTATTAGCAATGTCAGCAACCACAGGCCTGTACCCGGCCCAGATTTTTTTGGCGACACCTTGGTAACCGTTGGAGAAGCTTGTTGTTTATTTTCTGGCGGTTGATTTTCCACACGCTATTCCATTGTTTATAGTGTTAAAACGGTTAGTAAAACTAAAGACGCTTTAATGCCTCTAGCATTGACTGATCACTGGCGCTTTCCGCAGTGACGATATGTTCAAAACCCAGCTCTTCGGCTATGGCGGCGACTCTATCACCAGGAACGACAATGGTTATTTTATTCAGCCCCTTCGCACCGACCAACTGACAAAAATTAGTTACGCTTTCGCCACTGTTCAAACAAACGGTATTGATCGCCTGTCGCTCAATTATCTCCGGCAAGGCACCCTCGGCCAAGCTAGGTAAAACGCGCTGATAACATTCAGCATAGCTGACTTGTGCACCGCGCTGGGTTAATTGCTGCGCCAAATAATCTCGACCACCCACACCGCGCACAATTAATACTTTTTGTTGTGCCAAGTGTTGCAGGCTTTGATGCTGTAACAGCGCCTCGCTATTCATAGCGCCCTGCAACTGATAAGGCTCACAAGGCACGTCCTGTGCTATTAACTGCGCTACGGTTTTTTTACCAATACCGTGCCAGTGGATATCGATCGGCAACTGCGGCCAGTATTGCTGCACCCACTCCATACCAAACTTAACAGCATTGCCGCTAATAAAAATCACATGCTGAAATGTATCCAGCGCCATGATTGTTTGCTTGCATTGCTCTAGTTGCGCATTATCGCTCAGTCCAATGATATCGATTACCGCGCAATGGCTGGCTCTACCACCCGCTTTATTTATTGCCGCCATCAACGTCTCTGCCTGACCTTGCGGCCGGGTGACTAACACTGATAAGTCCGCTAATGACATCACTATTGGCGGTAAACCGCTTGCAAAATATCAGCGGCGCCCTGAGCTAATAAATCTTCAGCCACCGCAACACCCAAGGTCTCGGCGGTACTGCGATCCGCACAGCGATCACTGCGCAATATCGTGCTGCCATCGGGACTGCCTACCAAGCCGCGCAACCATAGCTCGTTATCATTGTCGGGGTTTGCTATGGCAAAACAAGCAATCGGTACTTGGCAGCCGCCTTGCAAAGTTAAGTTTAACGCGCGTTCGGCGTTAACACATTCGGCCGTGGCTTGATGATGCAAAGGCGCTAATAACTGCTTGATACGCTGATCATCGATCCGCGCCTCGACACCAACAGCCCCTTGACCACCGGCTGGCAGACTCTGTTCCGGACTCAGGTGTTGCGCGATTCGATCAGCCATTCCCAAACGCAGCAGACCGGCACTGGCAAGGATAATGGCATCGTATTGCCCTTCATCTAATTTGCGTAGACGGGTATTCACATTGCCGCGCAAATCAACAATCGTTAAATCGGGTCGCTGGGCCCTGATCTGACACTGGCGACGCAAGCTGGAAGTTCCTACACGAGCCCCTGCTGGCAACTCATCAAGACTTTTATAGTGATTGGAGACAAAAGCATCGCGGGGATCTTCGCGTTGACAAATAATCGACAGGCCCAGACCGGCAGGAAATGCCATCGGCACATCTTTCATCGAATGCACCGCAATATCGGCGCGGCCATCTAACAAGGCAGTTTCCAATTCTTTAACAAACAAGCCCTTGCCGCCGATTTTTGCCAACGGGGAATCCAGTATTTGATCACCACGGGTGGTCATCCCCAACAACTCTACCTGCAAGCCAGGGTGCGCAGCTTCCAGTTCGGCTTTAATAAACGTTGCCTGCCAAAGGGCTAAAGGGCTTTCTCGGGTGGCGATGCGAACCAGTTGCTCGGACATATAACGGCTGTTACTCAATAATAAAGATTATAGTGACGCTATGATAAGTGACTGAGGCTGTAGGACAAAGTTTTAGCGCAAGGTTTTTACTGTGTTGCTAATAACTTAGCCACCAAAGTGATCAATCAACCCCCCATAGACTTAACCCGGACTACCATCGCTAACCGGATACGCCCTCTTCTGCTATAATTCGGCGCCATAGCCCATCACTCAATAGCGACTTATTTCATGACTGACAAAGAACCTGCCATCAAGCCCTGGGGCGGACGCTTTACCGAGCCAACTGACGCCTTTGTAGAGCGTTTTACTGCCTCCGTTGAATTCGATCAGCGCTTGTATCATCACGATATCAACGGCTCACTGGCTCACGCCAAGATGCTCGCCAGTGTTGGCGTACTGACCGATGCCGAATACCAGCAAATTGAAACCGGGCTGGAGGCTATTCGCAGTGAAGTCGAGGCCGGTGAATTTCAGTGGTCGGTGACGCTGGAAGATGTGCATATGAATATAGAGGCGCGGTTAACCGATAAAATCGGCATTACCGGTAAAAAGCTGCATACCGGACGCTCGCGCAATGATCAGGTGGCCACCGATATTCGCCTGTATTTGCGTGATGAAATTGACCATATTGCCAGCGAGCTAAGCCGTTTACAGCAGGGTTTATTAACGCTGGCCAGCCGTGAGGCCGATACCATTATGCCCGGCTTTACCCACCTGCAAACAGCCCAGCCGGTCACCTTTGGCCACCACCTACTGGCTTGGAACGAAATGTTAGAGCGGGATTACAGTCGCTTGATGGATTGCCGTGCCAGAATGAACCAATGCCCATTGGGCGCAGCCGCGCTAGCGGGTACCAGCTACCCCATTGATAGAGCGATGACTGCTGAATTATTGGGCTTTGACGCCCCGACCGAAAATTCACTGGACTCGGTTAGCGATCGTGACTTTGCCATCGAATTTACCAGTTTTGCCAGTCTGGTAATGACCCACTTGTCGCGCTTTAGTGAGGAGTTGGTGCTGTGGACCTCGGCCCAGTTTAACTTTATCGAACTACCTGATCGCTTCTGTACCGGCTCCTCGATTATGCCGCAGAAGAAAAATCCGGACGTCCCCGAGCTAGTAAGAGGCAAGGTGGGCCGCGTTAATGGCCATCTGATTTCCCTGCTAACCTTGATGAAATCCCAGCCTTTGGCCTACAACAAGGATAATCAGGAAGATAAAGAGCCATTATTCGATACCATCGATACGGTGAAGGACTGTCTTAAGGCCTACGCCGATATGATACCGGCGATTAGGCCGAATAAGGCCGCGATGGAACAAGCCGCCCGGCGTGGTTTTTCCACTGCGACAGATTTGGCAGACTATCTGGTCGGCAAAGGCGTGGCCTTTCGCGATGCCCACGAAATTGTAGGCCAGTCGGTGGCCTATGGGCTTGAGCAAGAAAAAGACCTGTCCGAGATGACGCTGGAAGAATTACAGCAATTTAGTGACGTGATTAGCGCCGATGTATTTGAGGTATTGACGCTGGCCGGCTCTGTGGCGGCACGTGATCATATTGGCGGCACGGCACCTAAGCAGGTGATTGCAGCGACAAAAAGAGCGGCCGATAAGATAAGTAAGCGTTAACTCACAAAAAGGTTTTTTGCTAATCTGAATCTCGCCGGGTGCTCGTTATGACGAGCGGACCAAGAGGCGGGCGCCGATTAGCTGAATCGTTAAACCGACAAAACCAAGCCCCATTCCCACGCCAAATCGCGTTTTATTCAGTATCGCTTAAACACCACTGGGTACAGCAAATTAACATTGGGGTTCAGTCTTTCTGCCGGTATAATCGCCGACATTAACGATTGAGACATAAGTCATGCAAACGCCCAAAAATGCCATCCTGATCAAAGCCGCATTGTTAACCAGCCTATTGATGCTGACCGCTTGCGGCCAGAAGGGCCCGCTGTATTTGCCACAGGACCCCAATGTCGTCAGCGAAGACACCACTAGCACCGCTGTCTCAGCAGAAACTGCCAGCAAAAAAGACAACAATTTGGCCCCGGCACCCTCTGACAGCCAAGACTAAACCTCAAACCACAGGCCCTAAGACAGGTAAAAACCATGGATGCTTTTGAGTATCGCAACGGCGAGTTATATGCCGAAAATGTACCTTTGGCGCAAATTGCCGAACGCTTTGGCACGCCGACCTATGTTTACTCAAGAGCCTATCTTGAGCAGCAATTTCTGTCATACCAGAATGCACTAAAAAATCATCAACACCTGATCTGCTATGCCGTTAAAGCCAATTCCAATATTGCGGTATTAAACGTACTGGCCAGACTGGGCGCCGGCTTTGATATTGTTTCTCAGGGTGAGTTGGAGCGAGTTCTGGCCGCTGGCGGCGATCCAGCCAAGATTGTGTTTTCGGGCGTGGCGAAAACACCGGCTGAAATGCGTCGAGCGCTGGAAGTCGGCATTCACTGCTTTAATCTTGAGTCAGAGGCCGAATTAGAGGTCTTACAAACGGTAGCCGCGGAGATGGGCGTGACTGCCCGCATTTCCCTGCGCGTTAACCCCGACGTGGATGCCAATACCCATCCCTATATTTCCACCGGTTTAAAAGAAAACAAATTTGGCATAGATATCAAACTGGCACCGGCGGTTTACCAGCGGGCTGCTAGCTTAAGTAATATCGAGATTATCGGTGTGGACTGCCATATTGGCTCCCAGCTCACCGAAGTTACGCCGTTTCTAGATGCACTGGATCGCGTACTGGCCCTAATTGATCAACTGGCCGATAACGGCATCAGCATTAGCCATCTGGATTTGGGTGGTGGTTTGGGTGTGCGCTACAGCGATGAACAACCACCGACTCCGGCCGAATATATGGCAAAAGTACTGGCCCGTCTGGGCGATAGAAATATTGCTCTAGCCTTTGAGCCAGGCCGCTCTATTTGTGCCAATGCCGGCGTATTGCTAACCAAAGTCGAATACCTAAAACCCAATCCTCACAAAAATTTTGCCATTATCGATGCGGCGATGAACGATATGATTCGTCCTGCCCTGTATCAGGCTTGGCTGAATATTGAAGCCGTAACACCGCGCACCGAAGGCGAATGCAAACGCTGGGATTTAGTCGGACCAGTCTGTGAAACCGGTGACTTTTTGGGCAAAGATCGGGAATTAATTCTTCAAGCAGGCGATTTGTTATCGGTAGCGTCCTCGGGTGCCTATGGCTTTACCATGAGTTCCAACTACAATAGTCGTGGTCGTGCCGCAGAAATTATGGTGGATGGTGATCATGTCCACCTAATACGCGCACGGGAAAGTATCGCCGACCTGATGCAAGGTGAAGCGCTGCTACCCGATAGCTAAAACTGGATCACTATCTGGACCCATCACTATGTTGTTACGCTTTACCAAAATGCATGGCATCGGCAATGACTTTGTCGTACTCGACCTGCTCTCGCAGCGGTTTAACCTGCAAGAGCAGCATGTGCGTATGATCGCCGACCGGCGCTTTGGTATCGGTTGCGATCAGGTGCTAGTAGTAGAAGCCCCTCGCCAACCCGATGTCGACTTTCGCTATCGTATTTATAACGGCGATGGTAGTGAAGTAGAACAATGCGGCAACGGCGCCCGCTGCTTTGCTAAATTTGTGCGCGATAAAAAACTCACCGGCAAGCGAAGCATCCGAGTAGAAACGGCCAGCGGCATTATCGAGCTATCAATGATTGAAGGCCAACAAGTCGCCGTGAATATGGGCCAGCCTATACTTCGCCCTGCTGACATTCCCTTTACCACCGAACAATCACAGCGCGCTAGCTATGCTATTGAAGCCGCCGGCCAGCCGTGCGAAATCAGCGTAGTCTCTATGGGCAACCCCCATGCGGTAATGCTAGTCGACGATGTGGAAAGCGCTGATATCGCAACGCTAGGGCCGGCGATAGAATCGCATAGTCAGTTCCCGCAACAGGTTAACGCCGGCTTTATGCAAATCGTCAGTCGCCATGAAATCAACTTGCGTGTCTATGAGCGCGGTGCGGGCGAAACCTTGGCCTGCGGCACCGGCGCTTGCGCGGCCGTCGTTTCCGGTATTTTGCGCGGCTTGCTGGACCAGCGCGTTACCGCCAAACTGCGTGGCGGCAGCCTGACTATTGAGTGGCGCGGCGAAGGCCATGCCGTTATGATGACAGGGCCTGCCAGCCATGTGTTTGAAGGCCAAATTCAAATTTAATCCAGCTAAAACAGTAGCGGACTCAAAGCAAAAAGAGAGGACAATGTGGACAATGTGGAAGTAACTGACAACAATAACGGTGCAAGCGATATCACTGAAGAAGATGTTGCACAGTATTTACAAGACCATGCTGAATTTTTTCTAAACCGCGATGAGTTGCTGTTAGAACTCAAGTTGGCTCATCCCAGCGGTGAAGCTGTTTCATTACTAGAGCGCCAAGTCTCACTGTTGCGTGAGCGCAATATGGAGCTGAACCATCGTCTCGACGGCCTACTGGAACATGCCGAAGACAATGACCAACTCTATGATAAAACCCAACAATTGGTACTAGCACTGATTGAAGCGCAGGATCTAGATACTATTGTTAATACCTTTAACCGCAGTTTATTAACTGATTTTGGTATCGACTTTTCCAATCTCATATTATTTGGCAATCCGGAACAATATCGCGATGTGCTATCGGTTATGGTGCCGGTAGATGATGCCTTTGCAGCTATCCCTAGCCTATTAAAAAACAATAAAGCAACCTGCGGCGTATTAAGACCGGAAGATCTGCAGTTTTTATTTACCGATCAAGCGCAGCAGGTTGGCTCGGCTGCCGTTATGCCGCTTGGCGATAACAACCCCTTGGGGGTTATCGCTATTGGTAGCAAAGACCCAAATCGTTTTAGCTCGACCATGGGCACTTTGTTTTTATCCTATATCGCCGATGTATTAAGTCGTTTAATACCGCGTTATCAATAACAATAAGCCTGCAATTATCGCTAGCGGAGCGATTAATGAGTAAAGCTGAAGCTGATGACTGGCAACAACCGATTAATGAATTTCTTCATTATTTGGAAACTGCTCGCCAGTTATCACCGCATACCCTAAGCAACTACCGCCGCGATCTGGAAAAATTTGCTGCTTACTGCCGGCACAATAATATTGCCACGCCCTCATCGGTACATAGCGCTGATGTTAGGCAATGGGTGGCGCAACTTCACCGCGGCGGATTGGCCGGCCCCAGCTTACAAAGAGCGCTATCGGCGTTGCGCAGTTTTTATAAATACCGCAACCGTCAGGGCGAAAAAAATAATCCGGCGATAAGTATTCAAGCCCCCAAATCGGCAAAAAAATTACCCAAAGCGCTAGATGCTGACAATATGCAACAGCTGCTAGCCATTGCTGGCGATGACTGGCTAAGCACACGTGACCGGGCGATTCTGGAATTATTTTATTCTTCTGGTCTGCGCTTGTCAGAACTGGTGAATTTAAATCTTCCGGATATTGATTTGCCGCAAGCCTTAATGACCGTTACCGGCAAAGGCAAAAAAACCCGCACCCTGCCCGTTGGTAGTTTTGCGATTAAGGCTCTTAACAACTGGCTTGCTGTTCGCACCGACGTCGAAACCACAGAGACTGCTGTCTTCTTAACGAAGCAAGGACGCCGTCTTAGTCAACGCGCTATTCAACTGCGGTTAAAAAAATATAGCGTACAGCAAGGTGTTAACCAGAGCGTACATCCGCATATGTTGCGCCACTCCTTTGCCAGCCATATGCTGGAGTCCAGTGGCGATCTGCGCGCTGTGCAAGAATTACTCGGCCACGCCAATATTTCCACCACGCAGGTGTATACCCATTTGGATTTTCAGCATTTGGCCAAGGTCTATGATAAGGCGCATCCAAGGGCCAATAGAAAAACTGAAAAAACCTAACCTATCAACAAGAGAAAAGATATCTGCCCGTGTTTTTTGTCTATTAGCCATGATTAGTATGCCCAATAGTTCAGCGACATTTTCTTTTTTTATGATAGACAATGCTTCGGTAAAACCTCAGGTTGCCATCAGCGCCTGCCTTAATGGTCGGGCGGTACGTTACGATGGCAGCAGCAAAACACTGGCAACCACCACCACTTTTTTATCGAAGGCTTTAGATTTATTGCCGATATGTCCAGAAGTCGGTGCGGGCATGTCGACGCCAAGACCGCCTATTCAATTGGTTGATAATAATGGCCAGATAGCGGCCATAGGTAGAGACGACAAAACGCTCAACCCCACCGCAGCGCTATTGCGATTTCGGCAACAGAGTATCGATCCGTTAGGCTTATCACTATGTGGCTATATCTTTAAAAGCCGATCGCCCAGTTGCGGGGTTAATAGCACGCCGATTTTTGCCAGCACCGGCGAAGCCATCGGTTTTGGCAGTGGGTTACAAGCCGCTTATGTGCAGCAAACCCTACCATGGCTGCCGATCAGGGAGGAGCAACAACTGGCCAGTGAGGAACAATGCGAACAATTTATTTTTCAGTGTCGATTGCTACAGGATTTATATTTGGGTTGCCAGCAGCATGGGCTGGCCGCCGTTGACCGGCATTATTCCGAAGTGATTAATAGCTTGCCAACGCCATCGCAGACTGCGCTAAAACAATCGCTGCAAACTGGGCAAAAAGAAAAATATTGGCAGGAATTACTCAGGGCCCTAGCCAGCTAGAGCCCTTGAAAAACTGGGTTAAACCGCGTCCTGATTGGTTTCGCCAGTGCGGATACGGACAACATGCTCTAAAGATGTCACAAAGATTTTGCCATCACCGATCTTGCCGGTATTAGCCGCATTGCTAATGGCTTCAATCACCGCGTCTACCTGATCGTCATTAATAGCGATCTCCAGCTTTACTTTAGGCAGAAAATCCACCACATACTCGGCGCCGCGATACAGTTCGGTATGGCCCTTCTGGCGACCAAAACCCTTTACCTCTGTCGCCGTAATACCACTAACACCGACGCCTGACAGGGCCTCGCGAACATCATCTAATTTAAAAGGCTTAATAACCGCGGTAATCAATTTCATCACTTGCTCTCCTGACAGCTACCCGCCCATGCCGGTAGCGCTTTGAATTATTGTGTCGCCTAAGTTATCTAGCAACCGCTCGAAAAGCAAGAGTTTAACTTAAAAATGGCTAAGTGAAGGATCAATTGAAGCGGGAAGACAAAAATAAAGGCGCCCGAAGGCGCCTTTATTATAGTACTTAGTTTAGTACCTGGTGTCGTACTTAGTGTCGACCCTGTTACTTAGTCGTAAACTCAGGGTAGGCTTCCATACCACATTCTGAAAGATCCACACCTTCGTACTCTTCTTCTTCAGAGACTCTGATGCCAATAACTGCTTTGAGGATACCCCAAACAACCAAGCTAGCAATAAAGACCCAACCAAAGATCGTCGCAGCACCAATCAACTGACCAGAAAAGCTGGAACCGTCATTGGTTAGAGGGACTAATAGTAGACCTAGTAGACCGACCACACCGTGAACAGAGATCGCACCTACAGGGTCATCAATTTTCAGTTTATCCAACGTCAGGATAGAGAAGACAACCAGAGCACCACCAGCAGCACCAAACAAGGTTGCTTCTAATGCAGAAGGCGTAGAAGGCTCAGCCGTAATCGCTACCAGACCGGCCAAGGCACCATTGAGAGCCATGGTTAAATCCGCTTTGCCGAATAGCACTCGGGCCACGATTAGTGCAGCAACCAGACCACCAGCAGCGGCAGCGTTAGTATTCATAAATACCACCGCAACACTGTTGGCACTTTCAACGCTGGCCGTTGCCAACACCGAACCACCGTTAAAGCCAAACCAACCCATCCACAGGATAAAGGTACCCAGTGTAGCTAGAGGCAGATTAGCACCAGGGATTGCGTTCACTTCACCGTTAGGGCCGTACTTACCTTTACGGGCACCTAGTAACAATACACCAGCCAAAGCGGCGGCTGCACCGGCCATATGCACAATACCGGAACCAGCAAAGTCAGAGAAGCCAAGGTCACCTAAAGTGTATAGGCCAAATACCGCGTTGCCGCCCCAGGTCCAAGAACCTTCCATAGGGTAGATATAACCCGTCATTACCACCGCGAAAGCTAGGAAAGCCCAAAGCTTCATGCGCTCAGCAACCGCACCGGAAACAATCGACATGGCGGTAGCCACAAACACGACCTGGAAGAAAAAGTCAGCTGACGGTGCATATGTCGCCGCTTCTTCAGCGCCGGTGACACCATCGCCAGTAATCGTAGACAGTAATACATCACCGCCATACATAATGGCATAGCCGCAAACCATATACATAATGCAAGAGATGGCATATAGCGCCACGTTCTTGGTTAAAATTTCTGTGGTATTTTTGGAGCGAACCAAACCCGCTTCCAACATGGCAAAACCTGCTGCCATCCACATCACTAGCGCGCCACAAATTAAGAAATAAAATGTGTCAAGCGCATACTGTAATTGAAAAATATCGTTTTCCATTATTCAGCCCTCCACAAGGCTAAGGTCAATTAATTATTAAATAGCCTCTTCGCCTGTTTCGCCGGTGCGGATACGGACCACCTGCTCAAGGGTAGAAACAAAAATTTTGCCGTCACCAATTTTGCCGGTATTAGCCGCCGTGGTAATGGCCTCGATAACTTGGTCTAGCGATGCTGCTGCAATCGCTACTTCGATTTTTACCTTGGGTAAAAAATCGACCACATATTCAGCACCACGGTACAATTCGGTATGGCCTTTTTGTCGGCCAAAACCTTTCACTTCAGTTACCGTAATACCTTGTACACCGATGTCCGAAAGCGCCTCTCGGACATCATCCAATTTGAAAGGTTTGACTATAGCCGTCACCAGTTTCATTGGTTTTCTCCTCTTTTGGTTGCGTGTGCCGAGTAGCGACAACACTAAATTTTGGACAAAAAAAGCCCGCCGAACCGAAATTCGGCGGGCTGAAGTAGCGTGTAAACCTGGGAGACTTAGACGCTAAACTGTTTTTTACAACAGATCTAAGTCAGTGCTTATAGATCGAAAGATTTGCTAACGTCGAGGACTAGGTATCCATCATCGTTGGTGCCATCTC
>NZ_CAXAHB010000001.1:0-61470 GCF_963968385.1 uncultured Oceanicoccus sp. | reverse complement strand
TAAAAGTTTTCAAGTAAAAGCGTTCCAGTAAAATCGGACTTGCCAAAAAAGCGCGTATTATGTTCATTCACCCCGCCAACTTCAACCGCTAGCGTAACTTTTCAAGACAAATTAGCTCAATTAAACAACCAACTCTAGCAACATCGACACCATTCGGGCCACTGACGGGTAAATTGCAGCAAATCGGCGATGTAAATACGAGGCTGTCACGCTACAATACGCGCCCTTAATATATCGCAAAAACCATTAAGATTTATGAGTCAAAGCCCCCTACTGCCTCCTTCTGTCATTGATCAGCCCGGCGACCGGCAACGCTGGGGCAGCCTGTTTGGCAGCGCCCCCAGTCTGGCTATTGCCAACACAGCCCGTCAATCCGGACAATTAACCGTGTTGGTCTGTAATGATACCGCCAGCGCAATGCGCTTCGAGCAAGAGCTGAGTTTCTATAGTGGTGACTTGGAGATTGTGCACTTTCCCGACTGGGAAACCCTGCCTTATGATACTTTTTCACCACATCAGGATATTATTTCCGAGCGCCTAAACACCCTGCACCGTTTGTCAGAGATGAAAAGCGGTATTTTGGTGGTGCCGGTATCAACCTTGATGCATCGCTTACTACCTAGCGAGTATCTTCAGGCACATAGCTTGGCCATTGAAGTCGGCCAAACGTTTGATATAAAGGCTATGCGGCTAAAACTCGAAGCAAACGGCTATCGCTGTGTAAATACCGTCTATGAGCATGGTGAGTTTGCACTGCGCGGTTCAATTATGGATATCTTCCCTATGGGTAGCAGCATGCCTTTTCGGGTTGATCTATTCGGCGATGAGGTCGACACCCTGCGCACCTTTGATCCAGAGAGCCAACGCACTATCGAGCAAATCAAATCGGTTAATCTTCTACCGGGCAAGGAGTTTCCTTTAGATAAAAGCGGTATCAGCCGCTTTCGCAATCAATGGCATGAGCAGTTTGATGTGGATCATCGTCAGTGTTCTATCTATCAGGATGTTAGTGAGGGTATTGCGCCTGCCGGTATTGAATACTATTTACCGCTGTTTTTTGATAGCACTAGCACCCTATTCGATTTTTTACCCAAAGACAGCTTAATGGTTAACCTAGAGGGATTGGAGGGCGCCGCCGATCAATTCTGGCGCGAACTGCATACACGTTATGAAGATCGCAATATTGATGCCCAACGTCCTTTGTTAAGTCCGCAGCAATTATTTGTTCCCAGCGAACAATTGTTTAATGCCTTCAAGCATTATCCGCGTATTGTTATGCACCGCGATGCATTGGAAGAAAAAGCGGGCAACCATAATTTTGATTGCCAACCTCCGGCTTTTTTATCGATTGATAGCCAAGCGGAAAATCCGTTAAAAGAAGTCGCCGCACTGATTTCAGATAGCCAAGCCCGCATTTTATTTTGTGCCGAAAGTGCCGGACGCCGAGAAAGCTTACTCGATTTATTATCACGCCATGCTATCAAGCCAGACATCTGTGACAGCTGGCAAGATTTTATGGTTAGCGACAAACGACTGGCGATAACCATTGGGCCACTGGAGGCCGGCCTACAGCTGAGCGATACCATAGTCATCGCTGAGCCACAGTTATTTGGCCAGCGCGTTATGCAAACTCGCCGCCGTCGCAAAGCGCAAGACAATAGCGATACGGTGATTAAAAACCTGACCGAATTGCGAATTGGTGCACCGGTAGTTCATTTGGACCATGGCGTTGGTCGCTACCGCGGCCTGCAAAAAATTGGCGCTGGGGGTGAAACGGCCGAATTCCTCACATTGGAATATGCAGACGGTGCAAAACTTTATGTTCCAGTATCGTCACTCCACTTAATCAGCCGCTATAGCGGTGCTGATGAAGAACATGCGCCACTGCATCGACTGGGTAGCGACCAATGGTCAAAAGCCAAACGCAAAGCAGCCGAAAAGATTCGTGACGTTGCAGCCGAACTGCTGGACATTTATGCTCGCCGAGCAGCCAGACCGGGTGAAGCTCTATCCAACCCTAAACCGGCCTATGAGAAATTCGCTGCCGGCTTTCCCTTTGAGGAAACGCCTGATCAGGAAACTGCAATTGCAGCCGTACTTTCTGATTTAGCAGCGCCCACCGCCACAGACCGATTAGTCTGTGGCGATGTTGGCTTTGGTAAAACCGAAGTAGCCATGCGGGCGGCCTTTGTTGCTGTACACAACAGCAAACAGGTAGCGATCCTAGTGCCCACCACCCTTCTCGCGCAACAACACTATGAATCTTTCAAAGACCGTTTTGCCGACTGGCCAGTGAGGGTTGAAGTACTTTCCCGCTTTCGCAATGCAAAAGACACGGAGCAAGTATTGGCAAATGTCGCCGATGGCAAAGTGGATATTTTAATTGGTACGCATAAATTACTGCAGAGCGATGTGAAGTATCACAATTTAGGCTTATTGATTATTGATGAAGAACATCGCTTTGGTGTCAGACAAAAAGAAAAACTAAAATCGCTGCGCTCCGAGGTAGATATTTTGACCTTAACGGCGACACCGATTCCTCGCACGCTCAATATGGCGATGTCAGGTATGCGGGATTTATCGATTATCGCAACACCACCCGCCCGCCGTTTGTCGGTAAAAACCTTTGTCCGGCAAACTGACAAAGGCATTATCAAAGAGGCGCTGCTGCGTGAAATTTTACGCGGCGGACAGGTCTATTATTTGCACAACGAGGTGAAAACTATTGAGCAAACCGCCAGAGAGTTACAGCAGCTGGTACCAGAACTGCGTATCGGCATAGGTCATGGCCAAATGCCTGAACGGCAATTAGAACGAGTGATGTCGGATTTTTATCATAAACGCTTTAATCTATTGCTATGCACCACCATTATTGAAACAGGCATTGACGTACCCAGTGCTAATACCATCATTATTGATCGAGCTGATAAATTTGGCCTGGCCCAACTGCATCAGTTACGTGGCCGTGTTGGGCGATCTCATCATCAGGCCTATGCTTATCTACTGACACCCGGTATCAAAAATATGACCAAGGATGCTGAAAAGCGGCTGGATGCGATTAGTCAGGCTGAAGACCTGGGTTCGGGCTTTACACTGGCAACTCATGATCTTGAGATTCGCGGTGCCGGTGAATTATTGGGTGACGATCAAAGCGGTCAAATTCATAATATTGGCTTTACGCTTTATATGGAAATGCTGGAGCGTGCCGTTAACAGCATCAAAAATGGCAAAGAAATCACTATTGAGGATGCCTTCAAACCAGCCAGCGAGGTAAACCTTCGATTACCCGCCTTAATACCCGATGATTATTTACCGGATGTACATACCCGACTGATTTTATACAAGCGCATTGCCAATGCTGAAACCAAAAATGTGTTGCGAGAATTACAGGTCGAAATGATTGATCGCTTTGGTCTATTGCCGGATGCGGTTAAAAACCTCTTTAGAGCCACTGAGCTTAAATTACGCGCACAGGCGATTGGCATTAAAAAAGTGGAAGGCTCGACCACAGGAGGAAAACTGGAATTCGCTGACGACACCCAGATAGAACCAATAACCCTAGTCAAACTGGTACAAAGCCAGCCCGCCACTTATCAATTAGCTGGAGCTACTGCACTAAAATTTAGTGAATCGCTGGAAGAAACCGAACAACGATTTGATTTTATTGATAAGCTATTGGATATACTGACGCCAGAGACCGCTTAAAAAGGCCGTAGCTTGAAGTATGGAAAGCCATAAAGAGTGATAACACCGATAATGAAATCATTAGTCGTGACATTAATAAGCACAATACTGATTGCCAATGGTGCAGTTTTGGCTCAAAGCGCCAATCAAGAGGTGGCAGAACAGCAATGGTATCAAATTGAAGTACTGATTTTTGCCTATCAAGATACGGCTGATAACACTGCCGAATTATGGCCCAAGGAGTTAGGTTTAAAATACCCCGATCGTATTGTTGAATTAAAAAAAGCTAGCCAAAATGAAGTGCTACTGAATAATTGGCCTGACAATGCAGAAATCATTGAGTCAGAGCCTAGTGCTTCCACGGCTGAGATATTACCCGAGGAAATCGCTGAGCCGATATTTTTAGCAGAACCATCTCTAGCAGCACCATCCTTACCAGAAGCATCCTTACCAGAAGCATCTTTACTAGAACGATCTTTACTAGAGCCATCTTTATCAGAACCACCCTTACCAGAATTATCCTTACCAGAACCACTGTTAGTCACCCTAAAAGAACAACCCTTCACCCTCCTACCGCAAGAAGAGCAGAGCTTTAGCACGATAAAACAGCAGCTATTTCGCCAAAAAGACTTGCGCCAATTATTTCATGGCGCCTGGCGACAACCCATCGGCAAGCGCAATGACTCTGAAAGCTTGCTAATTCGAGGCGGCGATCAATTTGACAATCATTTTGAGCTGGAAGGATCGATTAGTTTTGGGCTAGAGCGCTATCTCCATATCACCACCAATTTATGGCTTAGTACTTTTGTTAGCAATGCAGGCCGCATGGAAAACCCCTGGCCTGTTTTACCTAAAGCCCCAATAGTTTCTAGCGCCAATGACCCCGAGACTGCTATCAATGGACCAGCTCAGGATGTCTTTAATCAGACTAGTTCCAACACAGGCTCTAACATGATTATGGCTAGCAATCATGTTATGAAAAACCCGTTCCTCGATTTGACACACAGCCAATATGCGGTGGATCAAACATCGACCATGCGCCAGTCGCGGCGAATGCGCAGCAATGAACTTCACTATATTGACCACCCATTGATGGGATTATTGGTGAGAATTACACCGTATGAATTTCCTGAACCTGCACAAGAACCTACACAAGACGTCGCTATTGATGCTGAAATTAACCAAGCTCAGCCAGCGCCGCAATCAGTAATGCCCTAACCTTTATCATTCCAGCATCAATAACACAGCGAATATCATCCATCGCAATCAAACCATCACTGCGTCCCGCCGCCGGATTAACCACTAAACAAAGGCTGGCATAATCCATATCCAGCTCTCTGGCTAAAGCGGCCTCGGGCATTGCCGTCATACCGACAATATCACAACCGTCTCTGTCCATACGATTGATCTCTGCCGCTGTCTCCAAACGTGGTCCCTGAGTAACACCATAAACCGCTTTATCTAACAACGGTAGAGAACAACCAACCGCGGCACGTTTTAATACGTCACGTAAATTGCTGGAAAATGGATAGCTAAAATCAATATGCTCTAACTTGTTATCAGTTTGATCATACAAGGTATGTTCTCGGCCATAGGTATAATCAATCAATTGATCAGGTAATACCAAAGTACCTGCCGTCATAGATGGTGCGATACCACCAACCGCGTTAACGGCTAGTATTTTACTAACGCCTAATTGTTTCAGTGCCCAAAGGTTCGCTCGGTAATTAACTTGATGCGGTGCAATAGTATGTGGATTGCCATGACGAGATAAGAAACAAATCTGCTGCCCATCAATCTCTGACTGTATAATGGATGCCGAGGTATACCCGTAGTGATTATGGCGCTCACCCACCACCTCGCCATCGCTAAAGGTGTTTAATCCTGTTCCACCAATGATGGCAATCATCTTGGGCAATCACTCCTTATTATTTATCCTTGTTGCTTATTTTCAGCATTTATATCAACGCCATCAGGAATAACAACCGTCGAGGTCGGAAAGGCAATATCGGCCTTATGTTTAAAAATAATATCCAGAATTTCTAGTAAGACCCGCTGCTTCACCTGATGATATTCCACCCAGTCTGTGGTTTTGGTAAAGGTATAGATAAAGAAGTCCAACGATGAGGCGGCAAAACTATTGAAATTAACAATAAGGGTTTGATCTGAGTCGATGTCTTGATGATTTTTTAGTAAATCTGTCACATCATCCACAATCGCTTTTATTTTGTCAGCATCTTCATAGCGTATACCAATGGTTTCATAGATCCGACGGTTAAGCATACGCGAGGGATTTTCAACCGAAATATGGCTAAAGGTTGCATTGGGAATATAGAGCGGACGCTTGTCAAAGGTACGAATGCGAGTTTGGCGCCAACCGATATGCTCTACCGTACCCTCTATTTCCTGATCCGGGGAGCGAATCCAGTCGCCGACAGCAAAAGGCCTATCAAGAAATACCATTAAACCGCCAAAGAAATTAGCGAGTAAATCTTTCGCCGCAAAACCAACAGCAATACCTCCGATACCGCCAAAGGCTAATACACCCGAAATACTATAACCCAGCGTTTGAAGTGCTACTAGAGTCACCGTAATGACCACCGCAGCTTTAATTAACTTACCCAACGCCAATACCGTTGTGGAATCAACCGGCTCTGCTGAATACTCATCGGAGATTAAACGGCTTTCTATTTGCTTGGTGAGACGAATCAGAAACCATGCCAACAAGGCAATTACTGCAAGTTCCCGTGCTGGCCCCAGCGTGCTAAACACAAAGGCCTCCGACTCAACGACCAACACCTCTAACACCCAACTAAAACCAACAAACCAAACCAGCCAACCTGCCGGTGCATGCGCGGCTTCTAATAAGGCATCATCCCAAAGGGTATGCGTTTTTTGCAATTGTTGCTCCAGTTTGCGCAAAAACAGACCAACCGCATAACGGGCTAGTAATGTTAGCAATACCAGAGTAAACACTTCCCATATCCAAGGGTACTCCACAAGATTAATACCAAACAGTGGCGATTCTATCGATGGTGATTTTGCTGATGTATTCATAAATGGTCACGCAATCGGTTAAGTGATGGACCTAGGTAAAACATAACGAACAATGGGGCCCGCCAATAATCGTTAAACACTAGTTATGTTTAATCAAAATTTTTATACAAATTAATCGAATTCAAAGTTATTTTTAGAGTAAAAAACTCTAAGAAACCCTTTTATAGAACATCACCACTACATTTACAAATTATAAGCCATTGAATCACAATCGGTTTTCACAATTGCTGCCATTATTAGAGCATAGCCAAACTGAAATCGCTAAACCAGCCTGATATGGACAGTTGGATTTTACATGGTACCTTGAATATAAAACATCTAATAAGCAGAGGGCGTGAAATGAAAAGTACCACACCCCAAGTTGGCAATTGGTATAAAGAAATCCAACAAGGATTGACCTTTGAAGTCGTGGCAATCGATGAAAAGACTAGAAGTATAGAGGTTCAACTCATCGATGGAGCCGTGACAGAGTATGACTTCGAAAACTGGAACGAAATGCTATTAGAACAAATCGAGGAGCCTGAAGATTGGCGCAATGCCTATGAGCTTAGCTCTGAAGACTATCTCGACCCTGACGATACAATTCACCCCGAGGAATGGGGTCCGGTCAATATGATAGAAACCGATATTATTAATGGCATGCTTGACGATGTTTGAGAGTAGGATGGATGCCTTAAATTTCGACACCTCTGAAAACCATCCACCTATTAAGTAATTTAGCCTGCCAGATTATTGTCTTTTCCTTTGTTAGGGCGTCTTGGTTAATTTAACTTTTCTTGAAACTTAATATTCAATTACAATGACTTAGGACTAAATCCTAAAGTGAATAATTAAGTATAGACAGAAATTAACCCGAGAAAGAACCTTTAAAAATCCGATCACCAACCCGGCAACTCAGCAATTTTTTAACAGGCACAAAAAAACCGCGACAAGCGCGGCTTTCAGTTCTATTCGCACAAGCGAATAAAAACAATAACGGCCTAACAGCATAACCCGTCACAAGAAACAAGGCTTAACTAAAACCTTATTCCCAAGCAAATTCAGCGTACTTATAAAAAAATTATAGAGGTACTACGTTCTCAGCTTGTGGGCCTTTTTGACCCTGAGTTACTGTGAACTCAACTTTCTGGCCTTCAGCCAAAGTTTTGAAGCCTGAAGAGTTGATTGCGCTGAAGTGTACAAACACATCAGGGCCAGACTCTTGCTCGATAAAACCAAAACCTTTGCTTTCGTTGAACCACTTAACGGTGCCAGTAGTTTGATCAGACATATCTCAATCCTATTTTACTTATTAGCCATTGCTAACATTTAACATTCAACCTATACACACAGATGCATGCAGAGCATTCTAGCCGGGAAATTTGGTATTGATTATGAAGAACAGGACGAACTACTGCAGTTGAAGCATCGTAATGATTGACCATAAAAAAAGCCGTATTTTCAAGCTGAGTAGATTGTAACTACTTTACTAGGCTCGTCAATCACTTTATGCAATATTTTTAGTGGCAAATAGCGGTTATACCGGCGGTTTTGATGAAATTTGTTATTAAAAATCTGTTAGGTAAATAATCTTTAATATATATCGCGTAAGGTAATTATTTGAAATAAGCATGGGAACGGTCGGTGTGGTCGGTCATGTCCATGACTGCACTTAACTCAGGCACCTGCTCTAAAAGACTCTTTTCAACGCCGTCTTTTAACGTAGATTCCACCATACCACAGCCCTGACAACCTCCACCAAACTGCAATATAGCAATATTTTCGTCGGTGACCTCCAGCAGTGATACTTCACCGCCATGAGCCGCCAATGAAGGGTTCACCTCATTAAAAAGCACATAATTGATGCGATCCTCTATTGAGCTATCCGCATTTACCTGAGGCAACTTGGCATTGGGCGCTTTAATCGTTAGCTGGCCTCCCATTCTATCTTTGGCATAATCGACAAAGGCATCTTTAAGGAACGGAATACTCCTAGTCTCAAAGCGTGCGGTAAACTTCTCATAGTCAACAAGAATATCTTCTTGGTTTATATCCGCATCACGACAATAAGCAATGCAAGTCTCTGCCTTTGGTGTGCCAGGCGCATTAACAAACATACGGATACCTAGCACATCGTCTTCCTGACTTTCCAAAAGTTCAGCAAGATAATCCTGCGCTGATTCAGTGATGGTCATCTTTAATTCTGTTGCTGCCTGCACTTCTGACATGACTGATATGCCCCTAAAACTCAACGATTTATCGACTTCAAAACCTCGAAAACTATATCAAAATATTTCAATATAGTTTAAGATGCGTTTTTTTTGCAACCCTGCAGACCTGCATTGGCGCGTTAATCGGCTATTATACTGTGATTGCAAGGATACAGAGAAGCAACTAAATCAGTTAATTTACTATTTCTACCGTTAAACCCTAGATATTTTAAGGGCTTACGGTTGTTTATTACCTACAGGCTACACATGACAAGCAAAAATTCACGTATCGCCACCCTCAAGCAGGCGCTAAAAAATCGTCTGTTAATTATAGATGGCGCCATGGGCAGCATGATTCAATCGTATGGGCTTGAAGAAGCGGATTACCGTGGTGACCGTCTGGCCGATTATGATGTAGATATTAAGGGCAATAACGATCTGCTCTCGATTACCCAGCCGCAGATTATTGAACAGATTCATACCGCCTACCTCGATGCCGGTGCTGATATTATTGAAACCAATAGCTTCAACGCCACCCGCGTCGCTCAGGGTGATTACAAGCTTGAAGACTATGCTTATGAAATCAATGTCGCAGCCGCCAAGGTTGCCCGCGTTGCTGCTGATAAAGCCAGTAAAGCAACACCGGATAAGCCTCGTTTTGTAGCTGGCGTACTTGGCCCTACCCCAAGAACAGCGTCTATCTCCCCAGATGTTAACGACCCAGGTGCACGTAATATCAACTTTGATCAACTAGCTGATGATTATTACCAGTCAACCAAAGGCTTAATTGAAGGCGATGTCGATCTGATAATGATCGAAACAGTTTTTGATACCCTAAATGCCAAAGCGGCTATTTATGCCGTTAAGCGCTGTTTTAGAGAGCTAGGTATTGAACTGCCCATTATGATTTCGGTTACCTTTCCGGATATTAGTGGCCGTATATTATCAGGACAAAGCCCCGAAGCTTTCTGGAATGCCATTGCCCACGCCCAGCCATTAATTGTCGGCACTAACTGTGGACGTCGCTTTAAAGAAATACGCTCCTTTGTAGAAGAGCTAGCTAACGCTGCTGATTGCTATTTTAGCGGCCATTTTAATGCCGGCCTTCCTAATGCTTTTGGTGAATACGATGAAACACCTGAGGATATGCTCGAAGATTTAAAAGGCTTTGCCGACCGCGGCTTTTTAAATTTAGTCGGAGGTTGTTGCGGCACCACACCTGAACATATTGCTGCTATTGCAACTATTGCATTGGACTCAAAACCCAGAGGTATTCATACACCCTCACCAGCCTGTCGTCTAAGTGGTCTAGAACCTTTCACTATTAATCCTGATTCATTGTTTGTAAACGTTGGCGAACGTTGTAACGTCACCGGTTCGGCAAAGTTTAAGCGCCTAATTATTGACGGCGATTATGATACCGCCCTTGATGTCGCCCGTGAACAAGTTGAAAACGGCGCTCAGATTATCGACATCAACATGGATGAAGGCATGCTCGATGCCGAAACAGCCATGGTGACGTTTTTAAATCTGATCGCTTCAGAGCCAGATATTTCTCGGGTACCGATTATGGTTGACTCCTCTAAATGGGAAATTATCGAATCGGGCTTAAAATGCATTCAGGGTAAAGCCGTGGTCAACTCTATTAGCCTAAAAGAAGGCGAAGCGGAGTTTATTGAAAAAGCTCAGTTGTGTTTGAACTACGGTGCCGCGGTTGTGGTTATGGCCTTTGATGAAGAAGGCCAAGCGGACACCCTCGCTCGTAAAAATGAAATTTGCCTTCGCTCTTATAAAATACTGGTGGATACCGTCGGCCTACCTCCTCAGGATATTATTTTTGATCCGAATATTTTTGCTATTGCCACCGGTATCGAAGAGCACAACAACTATGCCGTTGACTTTATTGAAGCCTGTCGGTTTATCAAAAGCAACTTGCCGCATGCCCTGATTTCTGGTGGTGTCAGCAATGTCTCCTTCTCATTCCGTGGTAATAACCCGGTACGCGAAGCGATTCACTCGGTGTTCTTATATCACGCGATCAAAGCCGGGCTGGATATGGGTATTGTTAATGCCGGCCAACTTGCCGTCTATGACGATTTACCTGTCGAACTTAGAGATGCCGTTGAAGATGTAATCCTAAACCGTCGTGATGACAGCACTGAAAGGTTGTTGGATATTGCCAGTGATTACGCTGGCGACGGCGCCAAAAAGCAAGTTGAAAATCTTGAGTGGCGCGAGTATTCCGTTGAAAAACGTATTGAGCATGCCTTGGTTAAAGGGATTACCACTTATATTGTTGAAGATGCCGAAGAAGCCCGAGTTAATGCCGAGCGTCCAATTGAGGTTATCGAAGGTCCTTTAATGGACGGCATGAATGTGGTTGGCGACTTATTCGGCGACGGTAAAATGTTTTTACCGCAGGTAGTAAAAAGCGCCCGTGTTATGAAGCAAGCGGTGGCGCACTTACAACCGTTTATCGAACAGGAGAAGGATGATAGGGC
This sequence comes from uncultured Oceanicoccus sp., assembly GCF_963968385.1. Taxonomy (NCBI): domain Bacteria; kingdom Pseudomonadati; phylum Pseudomonadota; class Gammaproteobacteria; order Cellvibrionales; family Spongiibacteraceae; genus Oceanicoccus; species uncultured Oceanicoccus sp. The sequence goes on along the minus strand of NZ_CAXAHB010000001.1, from coordinate 50,039 downwards.
CACAAGCAACGGTAAAATCATCATGGCCACGGTTAAAGGTGACGTACACGATATTGGTAAAAATATTGTCGGGGTTGTATTGCAATGCAATAACTATGAAGTGGTTGACCTTGGGGTTATGGTTTCCTGTGATGAAATTCTTCGTGTCGCCAAACAAGAGAATGCCGATATTATTGGCCTCAGCGGTCTGATTACTCCTTCGTTGGATGAAATGGTTTATGTCGCCAAAGAAATGAAAGATCAAGGGTTTTCAATCCCCTTAATGATCGGTGGAGCCACTACATCAAAAGCGCATACTGCGGTTAAAATTGAACCGCAGTATGATCAGGCACCGATTATTTATGTACCTGACGCCTCACGAAGCGTGTCAGTGGCAAGCGCTCTACTGAGCGAAAATCAGTACGAGAGTTTTTGGCAGCAACGTAAAGACGAATATGCCGTTGTACGCGAACGCGTTAAAAATCGAAAACCTAAAGCCAAGCCGCTGAGCTATGAGGCAGCAAAAGCCAATGCCCCGACCATTGAGTGGGACAATTACGCCCCGCCAAAACCCAGCTTTCAAGGCATCAAAGTTTTTGAAGATTACCCACTTGAGGATTTAGTCGACACTATCGATTGGACACCATTTTTTATCAGTTGGGATTTGGCCGGCAAATACCCGAAAATTCTTGATGATAACGTTGTTGGCGAAGCAGCTCGCAGCTTGTTTGATGATGCCCAAATTATGCTGAAAAAGTTAATTGATGAAAAATTACTCACTGCTAAAGCAGTCATTGGTTTCTGGCCTGCCAACCAAGTCAATAGCGATGATATTGAAGTGATAACCGGTGATGATCAACCAACCACTTTGCATCATATCCGCCAGCAAACAGCAAAGCCCAATGGCAAGCCCAATTTCAGCCTTGCTGATTTTATTGCGCCAAAAAGCACTGGCTTAGAAGATTATATTGGTGGCTTTGTGGTTACTGCCGGCATTGGTGCTGAAGAGCTGGCAAAACACTATCAGCAAGCTGGCGATGACTACAGAGCGATTATGGTTAAAGCATTAGCTGATCGCTTAGCTGAATCATTTGCCGAGCATATGCACTTACGTGTCCGCAAAGAATTCTGGGGTTATGCCGACAACGAAGAGCTAAGCAACGAAGAGTTAATCAAAGAACGTTACCACGGCATCCGTCCTGCGCCGGGCTACCCAGCCTGCCCTGACCACACTGAAAAAGCGACATTATTTAAGCTGCTATCAGCTCAGGACAATATTGGTGTTGAATTAACCGAGCATTTCGCCATGACACCGGCGGCGGCAGTCAGCGGCTTTTATTACTCGCACCCAGATTCCAGCTATTTTGCCACCGGCAAAATCAGTAAAGATCAGGTGGATAGTCTTGCAGCGCGTAAAGGAATGACGGAGAAAGAAATGGAGCGTTGGTTGTCGCCAGTTTTGGATTACGACCGTTAGCAGGCAAAAAAACGGCCATCAAGGCGCTCGACTGAGCGCCTTAGATAGATAATTAAGAGGCCATTCCACTCAGCCAAAACACCACGGTGCCCACAACTAGGACAATGATCGCTGTGGCTGCATAGGCATCATTTAAGCCATCGTTATACTTTGATTCTTGATCTGACATACTGCTCGTTCCTCATCAGGTATTACTAGTTGGGTGATATTTTACGGGGCGGCATTATAACAATATCTCGTTAAATCAAAAAGGGGATTTGGCGTGTAGCCAAAGCTTGTCTTGGTAAGTTGGGCGCATTTTTAAGACAAGCCTAGCCCTTCAGTCAATATACCCAGACATTTCATAAACTTATCTCGCCCAATGCCGCTAAATTTAGTACAATCGCGCGTCATTTTTAACGCAAATATCAGTTTTATACGACAAGGTCCTAATGTATATATACGATGAACACGATCAGCGCCTGGTAGACGAACGGGTTAAACAGTACCGCGGTCAGACCGAGCGCTATCTGGCCGGTGAAATCACCGATGAGCAATTTTTGCCGCTGCGCCTGCAAAATGGCCTCTATGTACAGCGCTTGGCACCGATGCTGCGTATTGCTATCCCCTATGGCACCTTTAACAGCACCCAGATGCGTAAACTGGCTCATATTAGCCGTCATTATGATAAGGGCTATGGTCACTTCAGTACTCGCCAGAACTTGCAGCTAAACTGGCCCAAACTGGAACAAGTGCCTGATATCCTCGAAGAACTAGCGTCAGTACAGATGCATGCCATCCAAACCAGTGGTAACTGTATCCGTAATACCACCACCGACCAATTTGCCGGTGCCGCGGCCGATGAACTGGAAGACCCACGTCCCTATTGTGAAATCATCCGCGAATGGTCAACCTTTCACCCTGAGTTTGCCTTCTTACCGCGTAAATTCAAAATCGCTGTGTGCGCCTCAGCAGCAGATCGGGCAGCCATTCATATGCACGATATTGGCATTGAAGTAGTCCATAATGCTGATGGTGATACTGGCTTTCGCATATTAGTCGGCGGCGGCTTAGGACGTACGCCAGTAATCGCCACAGAAATTATAGATTTCTTGCCTAAACAGCACCTGATCACCTACTTAGAGGCGATCTTGCGGGTATATAACCAACTCGGTCGTCGCGACAATAAATACAAAGCCAGAATCAAAATTCTGGTTCGGGCCACTGGCATTGAAGCCTTTCGTGAAAAGGTCGAGAAAGAATGGGCAACCATCAAAGACGGCCCTGCTACGCTTACTGAGGCTGAATTCGATAGAGCGAAGTCCTTTTTCCATTCTCCGGATTATGCCTGCATTGACGATGATGTTGCTGAAGCCGCTCTTGCCGAACAGGCTGCACAAAACCCTGCTTTTGATAATTGGCTAAAACGCAATGTCGAAGCTCATCAGGCACCTGGCTATGCAATTGTGACCCTATCACTTAAAGCCACCGGTTATGCCCCTGGCGATCTTACTGATAAACAGATGGAAGCTGTTGCCGATATGGCTGATCAATTTTCCTTCGGTGAGATTCGCGCCAGCCACCAACAAAACCTAATTCTGGCCCATGTACGCAAAGATCAGCTACTAGCCGTATTTGAACAAGCCAAAGCGCAAAACTTTGCCACGGCGAATATTAATTACCTAACGGATATGATTTGCTGTCCGGGCGGTGATTTTTGTGCGCTAGCCAATGCCAAGTCACTACCGGTCTCTGAAGCCATACAGCGTAAATTTGATGATATGGATTATCTCTATGATCTGGGCCCTATCGACCTGAATATCTCAGGCTGCATGAATGCCTGTGGTCATCATCATATAGGCCATATTGGTATTTTAGGTGTTGATAAAAAGGGGCAGGAGTTTTTCCAAATCTCTCTTGGCGGCAGTCAAGATAAAGATGCGTCACTAGCAAAAATTCTTGGTCCGTCATTTTCCGCTGCTGATGTTCCAGACGTAGTAGAGAAAATTCTTGATACCTATATTAATAACCGCACCGAAGAAGAAACTTTCCTCGATACCTATCGCCGTGTTGGCATCGATCCGTTTAAGGAGACAGTCTATGCCAAATAAAATCATTAAAGATGGTGCTGTAGTAGAGGATCAATGGCAGGTATTGGATACAGAAGCCACTGAAGTTCCTGAAGGTGCTGTTATCGTTCCCCTATCCTTGTGGACTCAGCAAAAAGACGCGCTGGCACAGCGTGATCAATTAGGAATTTGGCTAAACAGTGATGAATCCCCACAACTGATTGCCGATAGCCTGGCAAACTTTGCGGTTATTGCGATTAATTTTCCAGCCTTTGCCGATGGCCGCGGCTTTACCTATGGCCGTGAATTGCGCGAGCAGCATCAGTATCAAGGTGAAATTAGAGCCATTGGCGAGTTTATCCGCGACCAATTATTCTTTCTGAAACGCTGTGGTTTTAATGCTTTTGCACTTGATGGTGTTGACCTTAATAAAGCACTGGATAGCTTTGCTGACTTTAGTGATGCTTATCAGGCTGCCATAGATCAGCCAGAGCCTTTATTTAAACGACGTTAAAAAAAGACAAAACCCACTATTCAATTGTCTTTTAAGTGGTCTTTTTATAGGTTTAACGTAATAATCCTGTTGTAAAGATTTTGAGCGACCGACAATTATCATGGATCCCAACAGCATCACCTTTGCTTTTTTTCTGATCTTCTCAGGCGCTGCCGTGCTCGCCTCGCTGGCACTCTATACTCGCCAACCGTTGCTGATTGCCTACATCGTCTTGGGTGCGTTGATAGGTCCCTACGGAATGGGCTATGTCACCGACCTAAAACTATTATCGGATATTGCCCACTTCGGTATTATCTTCCTACTATTTTTGCTCGGCTTAGATATGCAACCGCAGGCTTTAATGTCTACCATGAAGAAAGCCTCATGGGTGGCGATCATTAGTTCTATTGCCTTTGCTGCGATTGGTTACGCGGTTGCCTGGAGTTTTAATTTTACCCACACCGAATCCATTATTATCGGTGCGGCCATGATGTTTTCCAGTACCATTATCGGCATTAAATTATTACCGACTACCGTCCTTCATCATCGCCATATGGGTGAGATGATGATTGGGTTATTATTAATTCAAGACGTTATCGCTATCTTTGTCTTGCTAATACTACTCAGCGGCAACCTCGGTGAATTTGATTTGATGTTACTTGGCAAAACGGTTATCGCCCTACCGCTGTTTATCCTTTTTGCCGTTGGCTTTGTTAAATATATTTTACTGAAACTGATTCAATCTTTTGATCGCTTCCATGAGTATATTTTTCTGCTGGCTATTGGCTGGTGTTTGGGAATGGCAGAAGCAGCCCATGCCGTTGGATTGTCCGCAGAAATTGGCGCGTTTATCGCCGGAATCTCTTTGGCCACTAGTCCTATCTCGCAATATATTGCCGTTAACTTAAAACCGCTGAGAGATTTTTTTCTGGTGCTATTCTTTTTCTCACTAGGCGCTCGCTTTGATTTAACTGTGCTGGGGAGTATTTTATTGCCCGCAGTAACATTGGCGATATTAATTATTGGCTTAAAACCGGTAATCTATTATGGCCTGCTACGTAATGTTAGCGAAAGAAAACCCTTGGCCTGGGATATTGGTTTTCGTTTGGGGCAAATCAGTGAATTCTCATTATTAATTGCCTATGTCGCTACAGGTGCGTCATTAATTGGCAAAGAAGCCTCTCATTTGATTCAAGCTACAGCCATTATCACTTTTGTAGTTTCATCCTATATCGTGATATTTAATTGTATGACCCCGATTTCGGTGTCCGATAAAATGCGACGAGATTAACAAAACCAGGCATAATCACCAGCCATAAAAAAACCCGGCAAAAGCCGGGTTTTTTTATCTAACAAATCAGCTTAAAGCGCAGAATCCAACTCAGGTACTGCGTCAAACAAATCAGCCACTAGGCCGTAGTCTGCAACCTGAAAGATCGGTGCCTCTTCATCTTTGTTGATTGCAACAATGATTTTACTGTCTTTCATACCCGCCAAATGCTGGATAGCACCGGAGATACCCACAGCAATATACAGATCTGGAGCAACGATTTTACCCGTTTGACCCACCTGCATATCATTAGGTACAAAACCCGCATCAACCGCTGCACGAGATGCACCAACGGCCGCACCGAGCTTATCGGCAACAGACTCAAGCATGGAGAAGTTCTCACCATTTTGCATACCGCGACCACCAGAGATAATAACACCGGCAGCCGTCAGTTCAGGCCGGTCACTAACGGCAACTTCTTCACTAACAAAGCTTGAAATACCCGCATCATGTGCAGAAGCAACTGTCTCAACAGCGGCAGAGCCACCTTCTGTTGCAGCGGCATCAAATGCAGTACCGCGAACGGTGATAACTTTAATCGCATCAGCTGATTGAACCGTGGCAATAATGTTGCCGGCGTAGATTGGACGCTTAAATGTATCCGCACTTTCAACTGCAGTAATGTCAGAGATTTGTGCAACATCCAACAATGCCGCTATGCGAGGTGCAACGTTTTTGCCGGTAGTCGTAGCGGCGGCTAATACATAACCGTAGTCTTTGGCTAACTCGGCAACCAAAAGACCAACATTCTCAGCCAGCTGATTTGCATAGGCGGTATTATCGGCTATTAAGACTTTACTAACACCGGCGATTTTTGCAGCAGCTTCACCAGCAGCAGCACAATCAGAACCGGCAACCAATACGGTAATATCACCACCAATCGCAGCAGCAGCAGTCACTACATTTAACGTAGCACCCTTGATAGAAGCATTATCGTGTTCAGCTAAAATTAAAATACTCATTAAATCACCTTCGCTTCATTTTTTAGTTTATCAACAAGCGCTTCGACTGAATCCACTTTGATTCCCGCTGCACGTTCTGCTGGCGGCTCAACCTTAATAGTGGTTAGACGAGGTGCAATATCAACGCCTAGGTCGTCAGGTGTCATTACGTCTAATGGCTTTTTCTTTGCCTTCATAATATTTGGCAGAGAAGCGTAACGCGGCTCGTTCAAACGAAGGTCGGTAGTAATAATGGCTGGAAGATTTAAATTAACTGTCTGTAAACCACCATCGATTTCACGGGTTACACTCACTTTACCGTCAGCGACAACCACCTCGGAAGCAAAAGTTCCCTGCGGCAGACCAGCCAATGCCGCCAACATCTGACCAGTTTGGTTGTTATCACCATCGATAGACTGCTTACCAAGAATAACCATATCTGGCTGTTCTTTATCAACAATCGCTTTTAATAATTTAGCGATGGCCAGCGGCTGTAGTTCTGTGTCGGTTTCAACTTGAATACCGCGATCAGCACCCAGCGCCAAAGATGTGCGGATTTGCTCTTGGCAAGACTTATCACCCAAAGAAACAGCGATGATTTCGGTAACGGTGCCCGCTTCTTTTAAGCGTACGGCCTCTTCAACTGCAATCTCACAGAATGGATTGATAGCCATTTTTACATTGTTCAGATCAGCGCCAGTACCATCAGAGTTGGCCCGCACTTTTACATTAGCGTCAGCAACACGCTTAATAGGAACAAGAACCTTCATTAGATTCTCCGTTTTGAAGTCATGAATTTAGCCAACCGCGGTAAAAAAGCCCTAAATAGCGGCTAGCTTCGAAAAAACGCGCGTATGTTGACGCTTGTAGCCCCTAAGGTCAATAACTTTTTATCGCAGCTAAACATGCATAAACTAGCAAAATATAGTCTTAAAAAGCCCTTTTAGCCGCTCCATTGGCTATATCCATCTCTCCTACTTAAAATTCCTGCCATTAAGCATCGCTGCCTGTTGGCACTTTTATAAGTGAACTTATATACTTAGCCACCTTTGAGTGCTCGGGACAAGTCATCAAACCCCGCCTGAGCCGCCATAATTGTTTAGTATGAGGACTTTAGTTGTGGAACGTGAATCTATGGAATTCGACGTAGTCATCGTCGGTGCCGGCCCTGCAGGGCTATCAGCTGCCTGCCGTCTTCGCCAGCTTAGCGAAGATATCACGGTTTGTGTGGTAGAAAAGGGAGCTGAGGTGGGCGCCCATATTCTGTCCGGTGCTGTTATGGATCCCAAAGCGATCACTGAGCTTTTTCCCGACTGGAAAGAGCGCGGCGCACCCCTTAATGTCCCTGTCACCAGAGATAAAGTGATGTTAATGAATAATCAGTCGAGCGCGATTAGTGTGCCACTGCTATTCACACCCGGCTTCCATAACAAGGGTAATTATGTCGTTAGCTTGGCCAATGTGTGTCGCTGGTTGGCGGAACAAGCTGAGGCTATGGGGGTAGAAATCTACCCGGGCTTTGCCGCCGCTGAGGTGCTATATAACGAAGATGGCAGCGTCAAAGGTATTGCTACAGGCGATATGGGCGTTGCCGCTGATGGCAGTCAAAAAGACTCTTATATGCCGGGTATGGAGCTACATGCCAAGTACACGGTATTTTCTGAAGGCTGCCGTGGTCATCTAGGCAAACAATTGATCAACAAATTTAATCTTGATGAAGGTTGCGATCCCCAGCATTACGGCATTGGTTTTAAAGAAATCTGGCAAATCGACGAATCCAAGCATCAGGCTGGATTAGTTATTCATACTACGGGGTGGCCTGCCTCTAAAGGAACTGCCTCAGGCAGTTATCTATATCACTCTGAGGGCAATCAAGTTGCTATTGGCTATGTTGTACCGCTGAGCTATGACAATCCACATGTCTCGCCCTTTGATGAATTCCAACAGTGGAAACAGCATGAAAAAATCAAATCTTATCTCGAAGGCGGCACCCGTATTTCGTATGGCGCCAGAGCTTTGATTAAAGGCGGGCCACAATCTCGTCCCAAAATGAGCTTTCCCGGTGGTTTGTTAATCGGTGATGACGCAGGCACCTTGAACTTCGCCAGAATCAAAGGCAGCCATACTGCAATGAAGTCAGGCATATTGGCTGGCGACACGCTTCACGCTGCATTAACCGCTGAAGGTGCTACTGCCGGCGGGGCTGACCTAGTTGATTATGCTGATCGTTTTAATTCATCCTGGCTTAACGATGAACTGCATAAATGGCGCAACTTTGGCCCACTGCTACATAAATTTGGCGGTATGGTTGGCGCTGCATTGGCCTTTATCGATCAAGGTATTTTTCAGGGCAAACTGCCGTTTACCCTACGCGACAAAACACCAGATCATGAAACCCTAAAACCCGCCGCGGATATGCCGAAAATTGACTATCCGAAGCCTGATGGTGTGATCAGTTTTGACAAGCTGTCTTCAGTCTTCCTTTCAAATACCAACCATGAGGAAGATCAACCGTGTCACCTAACATTAAAAGATGCTGATATTCCACTGTCGCAAAACTTACCTATGTTCGATGAACCCGCCCAACGCTACTGTCCTGCCGGTGTTTATGAAATCGTTGAGGAATCCAGTGGCGATAAGCGTTTTCAGATTAATGGTCAGAATTGCGTGCATTGCAAAACTTGTGACATTAAAGACCCTGCACAAAACATTGTTTGGATAGCACCAGAGGGGCTAGGTGGTCCTAATTATCCTAATATGTAGTGTGAATTCGTATAGAAAATTACTTGCCGGGCATCCACGGATGGATTTCCAAGAAACTCACCCAATGGCAAACTCAAGACCTTCACTAGCAACAACAAACCCCCCGTTTTTTTCAACCGCCAAATCCGCCAGCCGGTAAAATACCGCACGAACAAGTTTGGCTGTTAGCTTCTGCTCCAAACAAACAAAAGGAATGGCTTCATTGGAATTTCCAACACTAGAGACTGTTAAGGGATATTTCTCACCCAGCGTATATTGATCATCAACGTTGCTAGTGAAAATAATTTTTTGATCGGGCTGGCCTGCATTGACAACATCCATATCCACTATAATCAACGCTGTTTGCTCCACCTGAATACGCCATTTCTCAACCGGTGTTAAGAGATAATAATCACCATCCTCTTCGCGTCGCAAAATAGTAGAAAATAATTTAATTAACGATTGACGCTTGATTGGAAACCCATCGTGAAACCAATCACCATTGGCCTTAATCACAATATCGATATCACCACATAACTCTGGATGCCAGAGGTCCAGCGGCGGTTTTTTGGTCTGTTGTTTGAGGTGCTGCTCTATATTTTCTAATCCAGTTTTCATAAACACGACCATTAACGATAACAAGAAAGTAGAACGGCTAATTAACTGCGCGGTAACCCGTCAAACTATTGCCAACAAACGCAACAGGCTTGGCCAATAAACCAGGCATCTCATCGCCCCAGAAACTCCAATGTTGAGTGTTAGCACTCAATAGTATTTTTTCCACGGTAGAAGAGCTGACAACATCAACTACAGTGAGTATTAATTGAATACGGCTATAGTTGGTAGTTGGTTTAACGGTGTCAGGTTCAATAACGGCATTTAAATCAGCCACCTCAACATACACCAAATAGTTATTTCCATGCACTTTAGTCAGAGCTATTGCATCATCTATGGCGTCTTTGGACGCTCCTCCCTGCACATGATTAAAGTAAGGTGCCAGACCCTTGGCAATGACTTCACTTAAAAAAATAACATCGACATTATCGATAGCATCGCTCACTACACTAATACGATTATTGGTACCAATAACTCGGTGATGCCAGCGAGTGACTTCAAATTGATTAATAATGCCAATTGCTCTGGCATAGTGACTTGTTTGATCAACAATAAAAGATGACTGACAGGCCTGTAATAACAGCGCGAAAACAATTAGCAGGCTAAGTTTTATTGTGTTGAATAACATGATGCTTACCCCTTCCACTCGCTGAACATAATTGACAGTAGAACTATGCCCTCTACCTCGTCAATCTTTCGGTACAAAAAAGGGCTCTCGTAAGAACCCTTTGATAGTCGCTGAGGCCAAAGTTAATTTAGCCAATCAAGCGAACATTGATCACACCCTCAATATCAATCATTTGCTGGATGACGCTTGCTGGCGGAACGGTATCAACATCAATTAAATTGTAGGCAATTTCATCGCGACTTTTATTAAGCATATCGACCACATTGATATTTTCATCAGCTAAAATCGACAGGATATTACCCAGAATTTTGGGCACGTTACGGTTGCTGATAGAAATACGAACACTTTCACAATCTGGCGTACGATCAAGATTTAATGGCGGAAAGTTAACAGAGTTTTTGATATTACCGTTCTCAAGGAAATCTTTTAGCTGGTTGGCCGCCATCACCGCACAGTTCTCCTCTGCTTCATCAGTACTAGCGCCGATATGAGGCGTTAACACTGCACCCTTAACACCAATCAATTCAGGTGAAGGAAAATCAGCAATATATTTAGCCAATTTGCCGGACTCTAACGCTGCAATCACAGCTGCAGTATCAACGATTTCCTCACGAGCAAAATTCAGTAAGATAGCGCCCTCTTTCAGGTTTGAAAGTAGATCACTGTTGATCATACCGCGCGTTGCATCCAAGACGGGTAAATGCAGAGTAATATAATCAGAGCGTGAAACCAATGAAGCAATATTATCAACTTTTGTAATATTGCTGGATAAACGCCACGCAGCGTCGACAGATAGCGCAGGATCATAACCTGCAACCTGCATACCTAGATTTAATGCGGTATCGGCCACCATTGATCCAATCGCACCCAAGCCAATAACACCTAGCGTCTTACCGGCTAATTCATTACCTTTAAAACGCTTTTTTTCCTTTTCCAGTAATTTGCTCATCTCCGGACCATCGGTCATATCGGATAAGGTATTGACATAGTCGATACCTTCCAGAATACCGCGCGAACCCAGCGTCAAAGCAGAAACAATCAATTCTTTAACCGCATTGGCATTGGCACCCGGGGTATTAAAAACAGGAATACCCTGCTCCGTACAATAATCAACTGGGATATTGTTATAACCGGCACCAGCACGTGCTATACCCAAAACTGATGAAGGAATATCTTCAGGCTTTAGTTTATGGCTTCGCAATAAAACGCTATCGGGATTTGAAAATTCGCTAGCGATCTCATAGCCATCACGTGGCAGCCTATCCAAACCTTTAATGGATATTTGATTTAAAGTGAGCACCTTGTACACCGTTAAAAACTCCTAAAATAAATATAATCTGTTCTAATCAATATTATAAGATATCGATTTCCGCATTATTTCTCAGCGAACTGATAAAGTTAGCGATGCTACGATTGCTAACGGCACGCTGAAGTTGTTGTTTTAAGTCACGCTGCTCTGCGGTAGAGAACTGTTGCAAATTGCCATTCTTTACTGCTTCTAGCTGAATAACCGCAACATCTCCGTTAGCCAGACTAACGGCCTTATTAACCACTGTATTGCTAGAGGCAGGAATGGCAAATACGGCCGATAACAAATCAGCTGTAACAGAAGCAGTATTACGAGTAATATTTTGTTCAGCCTGCCACTCATAACCTTGCGCTTTAGCTACATCCTCTAACGAAGCACCAGAGGATAAAGCGGCAATATAATCTTCAGATAGCTGAAGGGCTAGTTCCGTCGATTGCTCGGCAGTTAACTGAGTCATAATAGCTGCTTTGACTTCAGCAAATGGTCTAGCTGCTGGCGGCCGATGCTCGACAACATTAATCACGATAAAATGATCCGAGGCCAGCTCCAATACTTCACTATTGTTACCATCTTTTAATACATCCTCACTGTACGCTGCTGCTAACACTTGTGAGTTCGCCAAAATACCATCCGCTGTTGACTGACTGATAAAATTTGACTGGCTACGTTCTAATGAAAGCTCTTGTGCAGTAGCGGAAAGCCCCTCCGAGTTGAAGGCTAGATCGCGCAGGTTTTCAACGGCTTTAATAAAATCAGCTTCGGCAGCGGCAAGCTGTATGCGTTGACTTAATACTAGTTTGCGATCCTCAAATGAGGGCTTATCGCCTAATTTGATGTCAGTAGCCTTAATTAAATGAAAACCGGCATCGGTTAAAACCGGCGCAGATACTTGATCAAGGGCTAATTGCGCCAATGCGGCTTCAAATTCTGCTGGGAAGGTATCACCCTGAGTGTAACCCAGATCACCGGCATTACGGGCAGAGCCTGCGTCATCAGAAAATTCGCTGGCAAGAGCTTCAAATGAATCACCATTATTCAGTTTAGTGACTAACGATTCAATTTTTGCTTTGGCCGCCTTCTTATCATCCTCATCACCAATCTCGATAAGAATATGGGACGCACGACGCTCTTCACCGGTTTCAAAAGATTCCATTTCCTCTTCATAGGCTTGCACAAGGGCTTGCTCAGAAACTGGCTTAAAGAAATCCTGCTGCTTCAGTTCGATATACTCAAGCTTTACTTGATCTTCAGATTGAAAATTATCGATATTGGCTTGGTAATAGGCTTGTAGCTGCTGGTCATTAATCGAAATCTGGCTAGAGATCTTTTCGCTGGGCAGCAAAAAATAACGAAAACTTCTTTGTTGCCCAACTATACTGGCGACTAACTCAAGCTCAGCCTCGGTAACAAACGCAGAACCGGCAATACCTGCATTGAGCTGGTTGGTGGTCATATTGTCGGATACCAACTGCTTATAATAGGTCGATGTATAACCGTTATTGCGCAAAACACTTTGATAAAGCTGGGGCGAAAACTGACCATCTTGCTGATATTGACTCATCGCAACAATAGCCTGATCAATGGCTACAGCGGATACCGTAACCGATTCATCAGTAGCCGCCTGAATAATTAACTTCTGCTGTATTAAACGATCAAGAACAGGCCCACGCAATAACTCATCGGTCAACAACGATGGATCTGCATTTTCCCCCATCTGATTAAACAGTCTGCGACGCTCAAGGTTGACCAACTGATCTAGCTCAAGCAGGGTAATTTCTTCACCATTAACGGTAGCAACAGTTGCTGGACCCCCACCACCAACCAGGCTATCAATACCAAATAAAGCAAACGGTATAATGATTAGACCTATAATAAATTTGGCCACCAAGCCTTGGCTATTATCACGAATATTTTGCAGCATTTGATTCTCCGCAGAGCATTTGCCTTAAACAAAAAAAACGCATCAAAAGATGCGCCTTTAAAATGTTCAAATTTTAGATCAATTGTGAAACATTTGTCGCTGTATTATCTCAGGACCATCGATTGAATCATCAAAAGATAGACCTTGAAGGACAATTAGTTAACAGCGTCTTTCAGTGCTTTACCCGCTTTAAAACCAGGGACTTTAGCCGCTTTAATTTGGATCTCTGCGCCAGTTTGCGGATTGCGACCAGTGCGAGCAGCACGATCTTTAACAGAGAAGGTTCCAAAACCAACCAATACAACTTGGTCGTTTGCTTTTAATGCTTCAGTTACCGCTTCAACCATCGCATCTAACGCACGACCGGCAGCGGCCTTAGGTAGATCGGCAGACGCCGAAACTGCTTCAATCAGTTCAGATTTATTCACATTCATCCCCTTTTAAGAATATGGGCCTTTAGCTTTTCACTTATTATCAACTTACAGCCTGCTAGATCTGTGTTGAGCGATAACAAAAATCTAAAGCCAAGAATTTATTTTTCCGTTTTATTATCTCTAATAATTCGGCTTTATTTACAGCAGGACCCAATTTATACCAATTGCGCCCATTCCGGTCAAGCCGAAAAGCGCTATTTAATGGGCCTTTGGCTGGCTTTTTCCGCCCTTTTTAGGTTTTTCCTTTATTGGCGCCGAATTATCCTCAGACTTACCTAAAAACTCTTCATCCGACAGCGGTTTTGGCACCGTTTCTAGAGCGATCTCCAACACTTCATCGATCCACTTAACCGGCTTAATTTCCAGATCGGCTTTTATATTATTCGGAATTTCTTTTAGATCACGGCTATTCTCATCAGGGATAATGACCGTCTTAATACCGCCTCGATGTGCTGCCAATAATTTCTCTTTCAGACCGCCGATGGGTAAAACTTGCCCACGCAAGGTAATTTCACCGGTCATCGCCACATCAGAGTTAACCGCAATACCCGTTAAAACCGAAACTAACGCCGTGCACATGCCAATACCGGCACTGGGGCCGTCTTTGGGTGTAGCACCTTCTGGCACGTGAATATGCAAATCGTGCTCATCATGGTATCTGGCAGGAATACCTAATAGCTGAGAACGACTGCGAACAACGGTGGTCGCTGCCTGAATCGATTCCTGCATAATGTCTCCCAGCGAACCAGTTTTAACTTGACGACCCTTACCCGTCACTGACACCGCCTCAATGGTTAGTAGTTCACCACCAACCTGTGTCCATGCCAAACCCGTGACTTGGCCTATCTGGTTATCGTCCTCAGCTTTACCATAAGTAAATTTGCGAACGCCGCTGTAGTGTTCTAGATCTGCAGATGTAAGGGTGATAGGAGCTTTTTTCTCGCCTAGCGAGAACTCTTTGACGACTTTACGACAAAGTTTGGCAACCTCCCGCTCAAGATTTCTTACCCCCGCTTCACGAGTGTAATAACGCACCAAATCACGAATCGCTGATTCGGTAATGGTTAACTCAGTGTCCTTAAGCCCATTGTTTTTCATCGCTTTAGGCTTGAGGTAACGCTGGGCAATATTGACCTTCTCATCTTCGGTATAACCGGGGATACGAATCACTTCCATTCGATCCAACAGCGGCGCGGGGATATTCATAGAATTAGAAGTACAAATAAACATGACATCGGAAAGATCGTAATCGACTTCTAGATAGTGGTCATTAAAGCTATTGTTTTGCTCAGGATCTAACACTTCCAATAAGGCTGAGGCTGGATCGCCACGGTTATCCATCCCCATTTTGTCAATTTCATCGAGTAAAAATAAAGGGTTTTTCACCTCAACTTTAGACAGCTTCTGCAAAATCTTGCCGGGCATTGAACCAATATAAGTACGACGATGACCGCGAATTTCCGCTTCATCACGCACCCCACCCAAAGCCATACGAACAAATTTGCGATTGGTTGAGCGGGCAATAGATTCACCCAGTGACGTTTTACCCACACCCGGTGGTCCGACTAAACAAAGCACCGGCCCTTTGATCTTTTTAACGCGCTTTTGAACGGCAAGATACTCAAGAATTCGTTCTTTAACTTCCTCCAAACCATAATGATCATCTTCAAGAATTTTAGAGGCACGTTTTAAGTCATGCTTGACTTTAGAACGCTTTTTCCAGGGAACATTGACCATCCAGTCAATATAACTGCGCACTACTGATGCTTCTGCAGACATCGGCGACATCATTTTCAGCTTGTTAAGTTCTGCACTAGCCTTTTCTTCGGCCTCTTTGCTCATACCGCTTTCTTTGATTTTGTTTTGCAGGTCATCAAGCTCATTAGGTGCTTCATCCATATCACCTAATTCTTTCTGAATAGCTTTCATCTGCTCATTTAGATAGTACTCGCGCTGGCTTTTCTCCATCTGTTTTTTAACCCGGCCACGGATGCGCTTCTCAACCTGAAACAGATCAATCTCAGCTTCCATCAGACCTAAAAGATGGTCAATACGCTCATTGACGTCAGCAACCTCGAGTATGGCTTGTTTCTGTTCGAGTTCTAGCGACATATGAGCGGCAATGGTATCTGCCAAACGACCCGGCTCATCAATACCGGAAACAGAATTTAAAACCTCTGAAGGGACTTTTTTACTCAGATTCACATATTTATCAAACTGGGCCATCGTAGCCTGAACTAGGGCATCTGCATCTGCATCAGAAAGTGGCTCTGGCTCATCGGCCACAGTGACTGCGGTATAAAAAGTTTCGCTGGCATTGACGGCTTCTAACTTTGCCCGATAACCACCCTCAACTAACACTTTTACTGTGCCATCGGGAAGTTTAAGAAGCTGTAACACGGTAGAAACGGTACCCACTCGATAAATATCTTCTTCACCGGGATCATCAATCGAGGCATTTTTCTGGGCGACCAACAGTATTTGTTTATCATTGACCATGGCCTCTTCTAACGCTTCTATGGAGCGCTCTCGGCCAACAAACAGTGGGATAACCATATGTGGATAAACCACAACATCTCTTAAAGGCAATAATGGAAATTCAATGGATGCCATGTTTTCGCCAATGTTCTCGCTCATAGCGGTTTACTCTTTAATTGTAATTTTGATGTGAGGGCAATACGTTTAATGTGCTAATTATGATAACTGATAAGTGTATAAGGTTTTATTGGGTCTATAACCCTGAATTACAAGGGAAATCCGTTTTATTTTATTTAGCTATGAAAACTGGCTAATAGGCCTGACTTGCAGGCACAAAAAAGGGCCATTAAAGACCCTTGCAACAACCCCACTATTCGTCGGGAGAAGCTGATTTTAATTCCTGCTCAGGATTTTTATAAACCAGTAACGGTTCGGATTCACCCTTAATCACCGATTCATCAATGACGATTTTAGACACCGTATCTTCCGATGGAATCTTATACATGGTTTCAAGTAGCACCGACTCCAGGATAGAACGCAGGCCACGAGCACCCGTTTTACGCTCCATCGCTTTTTCGGCAATAGCACGAACACCGTCTTCTCTGAAGTCGACTTCAACGGACTCCATTTCAAACAATTTAGCATATTGCTTGGTTAGCGAATTTTTAGGCTCGGTAAGGATGCTGATCAGAGCGTCAACATCGAGCTCTTCAAGCGTAGCAATGACCGGCAAACGACCGACAAATTCAGGGATAAGGCCATAGCGAACCAAATCTTCCGGCTCTAGATCAGCCAATACTTCACCGACATTCTTCGTCAGATCCTTGCTTTTTACTTCGGCACCAAAACCAATGCCGCCTTTCTCGGAGCGATCACGAATCACTTTATCCAGACCGGCAAAGGCACCGCCGCAGATAAACAGGATATTGGAAGTATCAACCTGTAAAAACTCTTGTTGTGGGTGCTTGCGTCCGCCCTGTGGTGGGACAGAAGCGACAGTACCCTCAATCAGCTTCAACAAGGCCTGCTGCACACCTTCACCCGAGACGTCACGTGTGATGGATGGATTATCAGACTTGCGTGAAATCTTGTCGATTTCATCAATATAGACAATGCCCATTTGAGCTTTATCGACATCGTAGTCGCATTTTTGCAGAAGCTTTTGAATGATATTTTCTACGTCTTCACCCACATAACCCGCTTCAGTCAGGGTGGTTGCATCAGCAATGGTAAAAGGAACATCTAGCAGACGAGCCAAGGTTTCAGCCAGCAGAGTTTTACCGCTACCTGTGGGGCCCACTAGCAAAATATTACTCTTACCCAGCTCAACCCCGTCTTTCTTGGAGTCACTAAAGCGTAAACGCTTGTAGTGGTTATAAACCGCTACGGCGAGTACCTTTTTGGCTCGTTTTTGACCAATAACGTACTCGTCGAGAATCTCTTTCACTTCTACGGGACTTGGCAGACGCTCTTGGTTATTGTCGTCGGTACCTTCCTGTACTTCTTCGCGAATAATGTCGTTACATAAGTCAACACATTCGTCACAGATAAAGACCGATGGACCCGCGATCAGCTTGCGGACTTCATGCTGGCTTTTGCCGCAAAAAGAGCAATACAGCAGCTTGCCATCATCATCAGTATCTTTGGTATCATCACTCATTAAAACTGCACCCTTTTTGAGCCTTTAAAGCCTTGTATCTAGCGAACTACCTACATCTCAGGTCTAAAGATGCTGTCTTTTAGACGATTTTGCAAGTCCTGAAGGCCATATTTAATCATTTGCAAACGCAAGAACTAACCTGCAGCCCACTATCTACGCTCTATAACCTCATCTATCAGACCGTATTCCTTAGAGGTCTCGGCGTTCATAAAGTTATCTCGCTCGGTATCACGAGCAATGGTTTCGAAGTCCTGACCGGTATGGTGAGCCATCAACTGATTTAGGCGCTCACGGATAATCAGGATCTCCTTGGCTTGAATATCAATATCCGTAGCCTGCCCCTGCGCACCACCACTTGGCTGATGAATCATAGTACGGGCGTTAGGCAGCATAAAACGCTTACCCTTGGCACCACCAGTTAGCAGAAAGGCCCCCATGCTGGCGGCCTGACCAATACACATGGTACTGACATCGGGCTTAATAAATTGCATGGTATCGTAAATAGATAAACCCGCTGTCACAGAACCGCCGGGCGAATTAATATACAGATGAATATCTTTATCAGGGTTTTCTGACTCCAAAAATAGCATCTGGGCAACAATCAGATTGGCCATATTATCTTCAACTGGGCCAACCATAAAGATGACGCGCTCTTTTAGCAGACGTGAATAGATATCATAGGAACGCTCTCCTTTAGCCGTCTGCTCGACGACCATAGGAATTAAACCAAGGTTGTTAATTTCCTGCTGATTAATAGTATGAGGATCAAATCTAGACATTCTGTTATCGCTCTTCCGTTTTTATCGAGATTATTGACTGATGGTGTTTATAGACGCCGAAAACAAGCAAGCGACTAAAGTATAGTCGCTTGTTGTTGTTGTGGCTAAACGATTGAAGAACTTATTCTTCGTCCGCTTCCGGCGGCGCCTTTGGCGCCATCACTTCTTCATAGCTACTGGCTTTATCAGTGACCGTCGCCTGCGCCATCAATTTTTCTACAGCGGCATCTTCCAGCACTACTGACTGAACTTGCTGCAATTGTTGCTGGTTGCCATAGTAATAGTTAATCACTTCCTGAGGATCATCATAAGGTGCAGCGATTCCTTCAATAGCCTCTTTTACTTTATCAGGGTCAGCGGTTAAGTTTTCTGAGCCGATATAGTGATGCAATACTAAACCTAAACGGGCACGACGATCAGCTTGCTCAGTAAACATATCATCCGGCAGTAGCGAATCTATATCTAACGATTCGGCCTGAGCGCCAAACTGCTGAACCATTTGTTGCTTTAACGCTGTGATTTCTTGCTTAACTAACGCCTGCGGAATTTGTAGATCATTATGGGCGGCCACTAATGCATCCATAACCTGATTTTTAACTTGGCTCTTTATGGCGTTTTCTAATTCGCGTTTCATATTAGTGGCAACATCTTCGCGAAATTTGGCTTCACCACCTTCATTAACACCAAACTTTGCAAACAGTTCATCATTAAGCTCGGCTAATTTTTTCTCGGCAACAGTATTTACCGAGACGGCAAACTCTACCGCAGCGCCTTTAAGTTCTTCGGCATGATAATTTTCAGGGAAGCTTAAAGACAGCACCTTTTCTTCACCGGCTTTCAAACCAATGATGCCATCTTCAAAACCTGGAATCATCCGATTTGAACCCAATTCTAAAGGTGAATTATCGGCAGTGCCGCCCTCAAAGGATTCACCATCTTTAGTACCAACATAGTTAATATTGACTTGATCGCCTTGTGCAGCTGCACGATCAACCTCTTCCCATGAAGACTGCTGCTCACGAAGCGTTTCAATCATTTTATCAATATCAGAATCAACCACGTCAGCAACCGGCGTTTCAATGGTCATTGAGCTGTAATCTTTTGTATCAACTTCAGGCAGTATTTCAAAGGTAGCGACATACTCAAGGTCAGCACCTTCTTGGATATTTTTAGGTTCAATTGAAGGCATACCGGCGGGCTTGATATTTTCTTGGGTGATGGCCTCACTGAAGCTTTGATTCATCACTTCCTGCAAAACTTCTTGACGAACCCCAGCACCAAAACGCTGCTTCATGACTTTCATCGGGACTTTACCCGGACGAAAACCATCAAGACGAACCGTTTTAGACGCTTTTTGAAGGCGAACATTAACTTCTTTATCAACACGCTCAGCGGGGACGCCGACTGTCAATTTACGCTCTAGACCCGACGTTGTTTGTAATGAAACTTGCATGGAGATTCCTCTAGCCCCGCTGACGTCTTAACTAAGTGCGCCTTAGTGGGACAATCACTGATAGGTGATGTTAAAATAAATGGTGCGGACGGAGAGACTCGAACTCTCACACATTGCTGCACCAGAACCTAAATCTGGCGTGTCTACCAATTCCACCACGTCCGCATACCGAAAACGGTATATGCCAAGTTTAAACAACTTGAGCTAAATCTACTAAGCAATTGAATTTTATTGTTAATCGATGAAATTTAAGCAACTAACCTCAATCACAGGGGCGCTGATTCTGCCACAATGCGGAGACCGGTTCAACAGTCTTATGGGAGCGTTTTAGAACATTATGGCGATTTAACCCATTAATTGGGGTAGGCTAGCAAAAAGGTGTTTTTTTCTGGTGAAGTATTCACCAACTCCACCTCCGCTAACGCCTTTGGAATTAGGACAGCGCGCTCTGGCGCCAATGCACTACCACTAACAACTAGACCTTCGTCTATGGCCATCAATAGACCATAACTTTCAGCCGCTGGCAGTCTATATTCAATACCGCCGGCTAGAGTGATTCTTTGCACCTGAAAATCATCGAAATCGACAATTCGCTCAATATTAATGCCCTCTGATTTATAAAGAGATAAGTGGGAATCCTGCGGCTCTGGCTCAATCGACATTAACTCTACTGCAGCTTCGGTATCCCATTGCTGTTGGGTCAGTACCTTTTGAGCAAAAGAAAGGATTAATCGCTCATACACAGGGGTTTGAAATTCTACGGTTCTAACCCCATGCTGCAGCGAGTGTGGTGTTAGACATGGTACTTTGACCACATCTCCAACTGACAGTGGTAAGGTTTCGGTAAAAGCATCCATATCGGCACGTAGTGCCTTCTCCTGTTGTGCAAGCTGATCGGGAATATTGGCAAGCCATCCTGATAGCATTTTGGCAGAGACCGGCTCATTCAAACCGTAGCCCTCTTTGACCCGCATGGCGTCAATTAAGGTATCCACTTGCCGGCGACAAACTTCATAGCGTTTAACCGCCTCGGCAAAACCTGCCCGAAACTCAGTCTCGGAAACAAAACTTTGGCGTTTATCTTGATTAAAGCCAAACTTTATCCCGCCCTTCCCTGCCGGCCACGCGGTCTTATCGATGTGAGTAACAACGTAAACCTCACGTTTTTCCTGATGCAACTCAAAGTATAGATCGCCCAACACTTCTTCAGGCAACGGGTCTAGGATCTTTAATAATATGAGGGAGCGTTGCTGCGCAGCGCAAAGTCGCTCAGGCAATGCTGACAGAACATAGGGCAGTGATGCCTGATAGGTTTTATAGCCAGCAACGGCTACTCCCCGCTGCTCTATGCCAGTATACCAAATCTCCTGCCCCCAGGGTTTTGGGATATTCAAACTCAGTAATGGTACAGGCCTATCTGGCGACAATACCGGTAGAAATTGAGCATGACACCATTGCGAAAAATCAATGTCGGCTTTAATTGATTGTATTGAGCTGACAACCTGTTGACTGAATTCCGTGACGGTAAATTCAATATCGACAGTACCACCTTCTACAGTCAAACAGTATATTGCCAACAGGCGCAGCACTGGCTGATTTTCTAACCAGTATTGCTCAAAGGGATAAGTCACCAACAGCAAGGACTTTTTTTCATCGGCCAGCTGCTGAATATGACTGTCAAGAACAGACTCGGGATTGGCCCGATCAGTATCAATTAAGGAGCATATAAGCATAAATAAATATCAATATTTTTTTGGGTCAGGCTTAACCAAGCTATCCGGTTAAACACTCGGGATCAAAACGATAACCGCCATTTAGCCAGTCAACCACCTCATCCGCTACTGGGTGTTTGACCGCTTGATACAAACGGCTCTTTTCTGCCAACTCATCTGCAGACAGACCAGTCAAACCATCAAACTGGAATATCTCAATATCGTTGGCCAGTAAGCTAGCCAACCCACTATTGTCCAGCGATGCCAGACTTTGCTTAAGCGCAAGCATGGGATTATACCCAGCCTGCTGCTGATAGACAGCTTGCAGGGTCTGCAAAGGGAGTTGTGATAATAGAGGCTGGTTCATAGGGTTAATTAAATGCCCTCGACACCATTGCGCCATCTGATGACCGCGGCCAGTATAAGCTTGGAGGTGGAGATGATCACTGGTTTGCTTGCCGTCATTAACCGAGAAGTTATCCCAGATAACTGGCTTGCGACAGAGCATATCCGCCACTGTCTTTATCTCCTCGGCGGTGTATTGGCTGGTGATAACTTTCTGCCCCGTCCAAAACACCCCCACTTCGGCTGGAAGCCCAGCGCCCAGTTGATGCAAATAACCTTCCGGCATTGGCCCAAACACCTGCTCCAAAACTGGATCAAAACTATAATACGTTGGGCAAACAATATGCTGGCCTGCGGTACTTGCTTCGATAATATCAGCGGTAATTTCAAGCTGCCTAGCTGCCAGCCCATCAATATCGCCACGAATATCATCAAACAGAATGCAGAGTATATCGGGCGATAGTTCATTAAGGCATTTAACCTTGTCCACTAACTGACGCTTATCAATTGCCGTATAGAACTCGCCTAAACCTAAGGGAGAAAGCCCCAGCCCCCAACGCAGTTGATGTTTTTGGTAACAGGAAGCAAGACTAGCGAGCTGATCTAACACTGACTGGTCATGCGACTCGCGCCACCGACTGCGCAAGAAGGCATCGCCTTTCGGTGCGTAGATATAACAATCATAGCCATATTGTTTTAGAAAAGCGGCGTAATCCTTCCTAACCTGCCAAGACCATTGGCGGCCATAAAAACCTTCTATTACTCCGTAAAAAAAATCGCCCATGGTCATTTTTATTCTCAAAACCAACATCCATGTTACACAAGCACCTTGAACATTAAAACTACTGCTTATTCAGTAAAAGCCTATAGGTCAATTTTTATGAGGCAAAGAATAGCTTGTCAAAATTAGCGGTGGTTATCTCAGCCACCTCAGCCACCGACACACCTCGAAGCTCTGCAATACACTTGGCGACTTCAACAACATATTTCGGCTCATTTTTTTTGCCGCGATAAGGCACCGGCGCTAAGTAGGGGGAATCGGTTTCAATTAACATCCGATCCAGCGGCACCTTTCTGGCCACCTCACGCAATGCGGCCGCATTCTTAAAAGTGACAATACCTGAAAAAGAGATGTAATAATTCTCGTCTAGCGCTTGCGAGGCCATATCCCAACTTTCGGTAAAACAATGGAGTACCCCTGCCACCGAACTATCACCATGCTGACGAATACTAGCGATCGTATCCTCACGAGCATCACGGGTATGCACAATCACGGGCTTTTTTAACTCGCTTGATAGGCGCAGATGCAAGGCAAAACTCTCACGCTGAATCTCAACACTATCTTGAGAATAGTAATAATCCAAACCCGTTTCACCTATGGCGATCACTTCAGGTGCTAGCGCCAGAGCACGCAAATCATCGATATCCACCAATTGATCATTCACATCCATGGGGTGCACACCAACTGAAGCATTGATACCCTCGTAACCAGCAGCAATATCAATAACGGTTTGTGCGTTATTCATATCCACACCGATACATAACATCCGCTCAACGCCGCAGGCTCTAGCAGCTTCAATTGCCGCAGAAAGATCGCCTTCATAAGGCGTTAAATCCAAACGATCTAGATGACAATGGGAGTCGACAAACATAGTTCTCTCAATGAATATAAAAAGGCATAGCCCGATGATAGATCATCCGCTAATAAATAGCCCACTGATAAATGGTCATATTATTTTTAGCGTTTTTAGCTACGAAGCTTGTCACAACTTTCCAATAATAATGCTTCCAAAGCTAGCTGACGATTGGGATTAGCCCCTCTATTAAGCTTATCGACAAGCTCGTTCACTGCATCTAACAGATTAAATAAACTCTGCGGATTAACACTCGCGGTTAATTGCTGCCAATTCTCATCGACATCTATGGCTCCGGCAACATGACCAGCAATAACACGAGAAAGCTTTCTTGAAAGCCAAGTCAATACTTCGCCCAAATCATACTCCAACCATTTTTCAGCCAAACTCAACGCCGATAGCTGCCCAGCAATTAGCGCCAGATAGTCTTGACTCCATTGCTGGAGCCGTTCCATACCCTCATTTTCAAGCAAGGCTAAAGCCGCTAAGGGACGATTGGCAGACTCATGTAGCAACGCCTCAACCGGTGTTTGAGCAGGCACATGAGTGCTTAGCCAATCTAGGCTCTGCTGCTTGGACGGTAACGGAAAATCAATTCGTTGGCATCGGGAGCGAATAGTCGGCAGTAACTGGCTTGGCGCATCAGTCAGCAGTAACAACAACGTATTGGCGGCCGGCTCTTCAAGACTCTTCAGTAAAGCATTGGCCGAATTGATATTCATTGTCTCGGCAGGTAAGAGAATACAAATCTTATAACCGGCCTGCTGTGCGGTTTGCCCTAGGGATTCAACGAGAGCCCGAACCTGATCGATTTTGATATGCTTGGATTTTTCTTCAGGAGTCACCCATTTTAAATCCGGATGAGTGCCTGCCAAATTAAACCCACACTGACGGCACTGACCACAGGCCATACCCTGCTGAGGCGACTCACACATCAGATACTGTGCCAACGCCAAGGCAAAGCGCTGCTTACCTACCCCGGCGGGCCCTGCCAATAATAATGCATGGGGTAGCTTGTTATGCTGAAACAAATCATCAACACGCTGCCATTGCTGTTGCTGCCAAGGGAGCTTTATTGCCAGGGGACCGCCCGCTAAATTCATTAGGCACCACCTGCCGTCATCATTTCATCGATAACCGTCAGCAGAGATTGCTGTACCTGTGCCAGCGACTGACTGGCATCAATCACTCGATATCGATGGCTATGCTGCTTGGCTAAATTCAGATAGGCCGCCCGCACGTTTTCAAAAAAGTTTTGCTGTTCTTGCTCAAAGCGATCCAAAGCGCCTCGCTTACTCGCTCTGGACATTCCCACCTCAATAGCGGCATCAAGCAGCAGTGTAAAATCCGGTCTTAAATCACCCTGCACCCACTGTTCAAGGTCTGCAATTTTAGCCATTGGAATACCACGACCTCCACCTTGATAGGCAAAGGTGGCATCAGTAAAACGATCACAAACCACCCATTGACCTTTGGCCAAGGCAGGCTCAATAACTTCAGCAATATGTTGGGCGCGTGCGGCAAACATCAGCAGCAATTCAGTATTTTCAGCAACCGCCTCATCTCTTGGCGTTAATAATAACTGTCGAATATCTTCAGCCAAAGGCGTGCCGCCAGGCTCGCGAGTCAAGATAAAGGGGATGCCCTGACGCTGCAAACGCTGCGCAATAAAATCAATATTGGTGGACTTGCCAACGCCCTCACCGCCTTCGATGGTAATAAATAAACCTCTAGTAGATGACAAGCCTATCTCCGGTATTTGTCGTGCGCTTAACCCGCATTATTTTTTTTCGGTGTTGATGAATAATTTTTTTTGCGCTGCTTTATTTGATATTTTCTCACCGCCTTTTGATGCTGTTCCAGCGTATCAGAAAAATAATGACTGCCGTCGCCTTTGGCCACAAAATATAACGATGAGCCGGCTTTGGGATGCAAGGCTGCCAAAATAGCCTCAGCGCCAACCAATGCAATGGGGGTTGGCGGCAACCCTGAATGACGATAGGTATTATAAAGGTTACTGGCATCTTTTAAATGCCGGCTTCTCAAATTACCATCAAAGCTAGCACCCAAGCCATAAATAATCGTGGGGTCGGTTTGCAGACGCATATTTTTTTGTAGGCGGCGTACAAATACTCCGGCAATTTCAGCTCGCTCACTGGTCATACCCGTTTCCTTTTCCACCAGTGATGCCAAAATCAACGCCTCATAGGGCGTTCCGTAAGGCAGGTTATCGGCTTTTTTCTGCCATTCAATAGCCAGAAAATCTTGCAATTGGACGTAGGATTGCCGCAACAGCTCCACATCAGTGGTGCCACTATGGTAGCGGTAGGTATCTGGAAAGAACAAACCCTCCAGTTGATTATAAGGTACTTCAATACCCAGATCAGAGGGGGTGATTGTTAGTGCATCACTGGCAATGGTTTGCTTTAATTTGGGCTGGGATCGTAATGCCGTTAATACTTGGGTGAGATTCCAGCCCTCGACTAGGGTAATCTGATAATACTTCATATCACCCTGCTCGAGCTTATCTAGCAAGGTCAATGGTGTTAAACCTTGATCGAACTGGTAATCTCCGGCTTTAATTACTGTGCCACGCTGGGTTAAACGACTATAAGTCATTAACCATCGTGGAGAAGTCAGCAAATCCTGCTTATAAAGGCTATAAGCCAACGCATTTAGTGAACTCCCTTTTGCTAAGGTATATTCCACACCGCCAGCGGGAATCGGTAAAGCGGTATGTAAATAGCGCTGCATTTGCATGTAACCGAAGCCAATCGCAATAACGGCAATCAGTACTAAAATGGCCAGCAATTTTCCTAACAATCTAGTCATGCACTTCACTCTCTCGAAGCAAGGCTTGCTGCAATGATTGAGTAATATAACCGACGCTTTTTGCATGACAACCGATAGCCACCACTGGAATTAACCCCATCAAACTATTGCAGATAAATACCTCTTGGGAATGATATATATCGTCTATAGTTAAATCCGCCACTTGGCATGATAACGCTAATTGTTGTGCTAGCTGATTAATAACGACCTGCCTGATTACACCATTCACACCACAACGATAGAGGCTAGGGGTTAACAACACCTTATCTTTAACAACAAAAATATTAGACATGGTGCCTTCAACTAAACGACCATCGGTGTCAAGCATTAAGCCTTCGGCAATACCCGTATCACTCCATTCCCCGCGAGCAAGCACATTCTCCAAGCGTGACAAATGTTTAATGCCAGCCAGCTGGGGATTGACCCCTAGCCTGGTATCACAAAGTCTAACCGCTATGCCCTGACTCTGCTCAATAGCATAATCGTTAGTCAAAAGCTCAACCGTTAGTATGCGATTAAAACCGGCCTGACTATCGGGCTTGTAACCTCTGCCAGTAAACTTCCTAGTGATAATGATTTTTAATACTGCCGTTTCTTTAGTAACCGTTGGCAGTATTTTTTCTATATCGTGCTTTATGGTTTGCAAACAAAAAGAAATACCGAGTCGAGAACAGCCCAGTTGAAGTCGCTCTATATGAAGTGACAAAAATTCTGGGTGGCCCTGAGTTATTTTTATTGTTTCAAAAAGACCATCACCATAGGCAAGACCTCTATCATTCACATCAACAGAGGAACAAAAATTACCATTGACTAACGCTTCAAGAGGCATGAATAAATATCTAGCTTAATCTGCTAAACAATAAACTACCGTTGGTTCCACCAAAACCAAAGGAGTTGGACAAGGCGTAGTTAATCGTCATTTCTTGCGCTGTATGCGGCACATAGTTTAGATCACAACCCTCACTGGGGTTATCTAAATTAATAGTCGGCGGGGCCACTTGATCCCGAATAGCTAAAACAGAGAACACCGCCTCTACGGCGCCGGCTGCACCTAACAAATGACCGATCATGGATTTAGTCGAACTGACTGCTACATTATTTGCTGCATCACCTAATACAGATTCTATCGCTTTGCTTTCGGCAATATCGCCCGCCGGTGTCGATGTCCCGTGAGCATTAATATAATTTAATTGATCGTTATTAATACCTGCATCAAACATGGCATTACGCATGGCCTCAGCGGCACCACGACCATCTTCAGGGGGTGAGGTTATATGATAGGCATCACCACTCATGCCAAATCCAGCCAGCTCGGCATATATATTGGCCCCACGTGCCTTGGCACTTTCATACTCTTCTAACACCAACATACCGGCTCCATCGGAAAGGACAAAACCATCACGATCTCTATCCCAAGGACGGCTGGCGCGTTGCGGATCATCATTGCGGGTCGACAAGGCGCGAGCTGCGGAAAAACCACCTAGGCCCAAAGGTGTTGATGACATCTCAGAACCACCGGCCACCATAGCATCGGCATCACCATAAGCAATGACACGAGCCGCGTGACCAATATTATGTGTACCGCTGGTGCAAGCGGTGGTGATAGCAAAGTTAGGCCCCTGCAAACCATATTTAATGGATAGGTTTCCCGCCACCATATTAATCACAGCACCGGGAACAAAAAAAGGTGAGATTTTCTTAGGGCCGCTATTAATCAGTTTTTGA
The DNA here is from genome assembly GCF_963968385.1 of uncultured Oceanicoccus sp. NCBI lineage: Bacteria > Pseudomonadati > Pseudomonadota > Gammaproteobacteria > Cellvibrionales > Spongiibacteraceae > Oceanicoccus > uncultured Oceanicoccus sp. The sequence goes on along the minus strand of NZ_CAXAHB010000001.1, from coordinate 21,504 downwards.
TGATTATTTTCAATATAGCTTACGCCACCAATGCCCGAACCAATGGCCACGCCGATACGATTGGCATTTTCCTCGGTCACTTTCAGACCGGCATCTTCAATCGCCTGAATAGCTGCAACCATGCCATATTGAATAAAGGCATCCATCTTGCGAGCATCTTTCGCGCTGATATATGCTGTAACATCAAAATCCTTTATCGAACCACCAAAACGTGTACCATAAGCAGCAACATCAAAATGTTTCAACGGACCAATCCCGCTTTGCCCATCAAGGATGTTTTGCCAAGTAGTTTTTACATCATTCCCTACTGGTGTGATCAAACCCAAACCAGTGATTACTACTCTTCGCTTTGACACGACCACCCCCTATGCAATGCTCGACACAAAAAACTAAAGACAAGAATTATACGAATAAGGCATCTCTAACAATAATACGCATTTAACCATTTGCAACATAAAGCCCTATAAAAAAGCCGTTCTATTATAAATAGAACGGCTTTTTAAAACTCTTGCATCAGCTAGGCAGACGAGAACTTAGCCCAGATTTTTGTTGATGTAATCGATAGCCAACTGAACAGTAGTAATTTGCTCGGCTTCTTCATCAGGAATTTCAGTTTCGAATTCTTCTTCCAGAGCCATTACCAATTCAACGGTGTCTAGAGAATCTGCACCCAGATCTTCTACAAAAGAGGCTGAGGTTTGTACTTCATCTTCTTTAACACCTAGTTGCTCTGCAACAATTTTTTTTACGCGCTCTTCAATGCTGCTCATGGTCGTAATCGACTCCTGTTTTGATCATGCTATAAATAGTTAGACGTTGTTGTTTCAGCTTTCAGCTACGAAAACCAAATCTTAGTGAGTATAGCCAATACCTACATTACTACTGATTTTCGGCGGGCATTCTACTCGATTTTATAGGCTGTGTACCACGGTTTTCTAAAAAACCTTAATTAAAACGGTCAAAAAATTAATAAAGCCTTATATTTCAGTTGCTTAGCCCATATACATGCCACCATTAACATGGATGGTCTCACCGGTAATATAACCCCCAGCGTCACCCGCAAGAAAGCCAACCACACCAGCAATCTCCTCAGGCCGCCCCAAACGGGACAACGGGATCTGTGACAACATCTGGGTTTTGTTATCTTCCGGTAGTTCTTTGGTCATATCGGTATCAATAAAACCAGGGGCTACCGAGTTAACTGTAATATTACGAGAGCCAAGCTCTTTGGCCAAGGAGCGGGAAAAACCTTCCATACCAGCCTTGGTCGCGGCATAGTTGGACTGACCGGCATTACCCATAGAACCCACCACAGAACTAATATTAATAATTCGACCCCAGCGTGCTTTTGACATACCGCGAACACAGGCCTTGGAGAGACGAAAAATAGCGGTCAAATTGGTAGCCACCACATTATCCCACTCATCGGCTTTCATTCTCATCAACAGATTATCTTCGGTGATACCGGCATTATTGACCAACACTGTAGGCGCCGAATATTTTTCAGCAATGGTTTTTAATACATCAGCGACTGAATCAGCATTCGCAACATTTAGTATCATACCTTCACCGGCAACACTAGCCTCTGCCATATAGGCGCTGATTTTTTCTGCACCACCTTGCGTGGTGGCCGTACCAATCACGGTAAAACCGTCTGCGCCCAACTGCTTAGCGATCGCCTGCCCAATACCACGACTAGCCCCTGTCACTAATGCCACTTTATCCAACATATTACTCTCCCATTATTTACTGACACTCTGCCAAAGATTTTTCTAAACCGGCAGGATCTTCAATACTTAAACTAGTTAACGAACGATCAATACGACGACTTAAACCGCCCAATACCTTACCCGGACCACATTCCAATGTTTTGCTAATACCCATCGCCACCATCGTTTGAATACAGTTAGTCCACTTAACTGGACTATAAATTTGCTCGACCAATAAAGTTTTGATTTTTTCCGGATCGGATTCAGTCTGCGCATGAACATTGTGAACCACAGGAATAGCTGGAGCGCCAATGGTTAGCTCTGCCACTTTTTCAGCCAATTTTTCGCCAGCAGGTCGCATCAATGTAGTGTGGAAAGGAGCGCTTACCGGTAGCGGCATCGCTCGTTTGGCACCCGCTTGTTTTAACAAATCAATCGCCTGATCTATGGCTGCAACCTTACCAGCAATAACAACCTGACCTGGCGAGTTAAAGTTAACCGCTTCGGCACCTGTTTGCCGACAGATATCAACAATCACGTCATCATCCAAACCCAACACGGCTGCCATTGCACCCTCACCTACCGCAACGGCTGTTTGCATAAACTGACCGCGATCACGCACCAATGTTACCGCATCGGTAAAAGATAAACTTCCGGCGCAAACCAGAGCAGAAAACTCGCCCAAGCTATGCCCCGCCAATACGGACGGCTGCACCCCTCCTTGCTGCTGCCAAACACGCCATAGCGCGACACTGGAGGTTAACAAAATGGGCTGGGTTGTTTCGGTAAGGTTTAATTGCTCTTGCTGACCATTTTGTATCAGATCCCAAAGATCGTAAGCTAATGCATCAGATGCCTCGCTAAAGGTTTCTTTAATCACTGCATGCTGCTCAGCAAGTTCTGCCAACATACCCACTTTTTGTGAGCCCTGACCTGGAAAGACAAAGGCAAGCGTTTGATCACTCATAAATGGTTTATCCTTTCTTTAACAACAGATTAATCATCATTTTGGTAAAGCCGCTAGGCGCTGTTCAATGATATCCAGCATATTGCTATTAACTTCCATTCGCGCTTGCCCAATCGCATGTACAAAACCTTTTACATTGCTGCTGCCATGACTCTTTACTACGACACCCTGTAAGCCTAAAAAACTGGCGCCATTATATTGCTGGGGATCCAGCTTTTGGTAAATACTGGTTAATATCGGCAAAGCAAAAAAACCGGCTATACGACTCAGCCAGCTCGCCCTAAAACTGCCATCGACAATAGAGGAGATATAATTGGCAGTACCTTCACAAGCTTTTAATGCCACATTGCCGACGAAACCATCAGCAACAATCACATCGGCACTTGCCGCAAACAGCTGATCAGCTTCTATAAAACCAATATAGTTTAATTGCTGATTAGCCTGAAGTAATGTGTCCGCCAATTTTACTTGCTCATTACCCTTAATGGCCTCTTCACCAATATTGAGTAATGCGACTCGGGGGTTTTCAATACCATCGAGAGCGGTTGCCAATGCCGAACCCATCAACGCAAATTGATGTAAATGTTCAGCACTACTATCAACATTGGCACCAAGGTCTAACAGATAGCTATAGCCGGTTGCGGTGGGCACTGCAGAACAAATTGCAGGACGACTAATGCCGGGCAGCGTTTTTAACACATAACAGCCCATCGCCATTAAGGCGCCAGTATTACCCGCACTGACCAACGCATCCACCTGTTTGGCATGCAATAGATCAATGGCAACACGCATTGAAGACTGGGTTTTGTGCCTCAGGGCATGGGAGGGCTTGTCTGACATTGAGACAACATCGGGAGCATCCACAATAGTAAAACGCTCTCGCATCGCAGGAGCCAGAGCCGATTCAATAGCAGACCGATCACCGACCAGTGTGAGATCGATATCAGAAAATTGACCAAGGGATGTTACAGCGGCAGGGATGGAAACGCGGAGACCAAAGTCCCCGCCCATACAATCAATAGCTATGCGCATTGGCGAAGCCATTTATCAATCTAAAACTATGCTTACTCGTCGTCTTGGGTATCAACAACTTTTTTGCCACGGTAAAAACCGTCAGCTGATACATGGTGACGACGATGAGTTTCACCGCTAGTAGGGTCAACAGACAACGTTGGGCCTGATAGCGAATCATGCGAACGACGCTGACCGCGGCGTGAACGGGTTACTTTACTTTTTTGTACGGCCATGGCCTTAACTCCTCTACTGACATAGATAGGTCATTGCATCACGCAATTACTTATCGAATTTTAACTGCTCTAAAACCTGAAAAGGATTATCCCTTTCTTGCTCAACATTGACCTTTCCAACCGCATCGGTGTGCTCAGGGTCAACACTGCTATAACCTATATTTTGCTTGCAATCTGCCGGCGAGTGATAATTCACATAAGGCAAACTGAGGATAAGCTCATCCGAGACAATATCCGCAAGATCAACTAACTCATCACCAACAATTAACGGCTCTAATGATTTGGGCAACCGTTCTGCATCCTCTTCGGACCAGACAATACCCAACTCAAACTTCATATCGACGTCAACCGGCATTGGCTCCAAACAACGTTGGCAGGTCATTTTCACAGTACCTGTGATCTGACCATCGACTCTGCGCTGGCGCTCATCATCAATATAAAACCGCAGATTAACCGCTAAACTGCCGGCTTTATCTTCTGTATCGCTATCGCCCTCAGCCAACAAATCGGCTATGCGAGGCAGTGATGAAATCGGCGGATTAGCACTGATTTCAGCACCTTTCACCACCAATTTGCGGATATCAATCTGACTTGGCAAGGGGGCGGTCAACATAAGCGCGCAATCATAGGGCCGCAGGCTGGGACTGTCAAAGGAAAATACGGGCAATTACTGGTTTTTGTAGGGAAATCAGTGATTTCTATCTATAATCCGCTAAAATCACGACATCTGACAACAAATACACCTACTACCTAACAATATAGCCTCTTATGTTACCTATCATACTGGCCTCGAGCTCCCCATACCGCAGAGAATTATTGCAGCGACTGGCTATAGACTTCGATTGTATCAGCCCTAATATTGATGAATCCGCGCTACCCACTGAATCGGCAGAACAACTGGTGAGCAGACTAGCCCAACAGAAAGCGCAGGCGGTAGCAGCCGATTATCCACAACAGCTAATTATTGGCTCTGATCAAGTGGCCAGCCTCGGACAAACCATTCTCACCAAACCAGGCAACAGCGATAAAGCTATGGCCCAGCTTAGTGCCTGTAGCGGTAAAACAGTGACTTTTTACACTGGGCTCAGCCTGCTCAACAGCAAAACCGGCCAACAGCAGACTTGTGTTGAACCCTTTTCAGTGAAGTTCAGGACATTGGATACGGCAACGATCAAGCGCTATATCTCAGCAGAACAACCTTTGGATTGCGCCGGCAGTTTTAAGGTAGAGGGGCTGGGCATCAGCTTGTTTGAGCAATTGATTGGCGATGACCCTAATAGCCTGATGGGCCTACCGCTGATTAAACTGGTGGATATGCTAAAGACAGAAGGCGTCGCTATTCCTTAACCCCAGCTAATAACTGATCGAAACGATCAATAATTCGCTCCGGTTTATGCGGCAATAACCGCTCAACAGGATGAGCGCCGTAACTGACACCAATACTCTTCATACCCGCATTCGCAGCCATTTCCAAATCAAAATCGGTATCACCCACCATCACTGCTGCACTAACATCAACATTTAATGTTTGCAAAAGCTGGTGCAACATCAGCGGGTCAGGCTTTGAAGCGGTTTCGTCTGCGCAACGAGTGGCATCAAAAAAATCTGTTAGTGACATATTGGTCAGCACGCGATTAAGCCCGCGACGACTCTTTCCGGTGGCCACGGCTAATAAATGCCCCTCAGCACGCAACTGATTTAATACCTCATCCACATAAGGATATAAATTACAGGGTGTTTGATCGGCAATGACAAAGTGACTTGAATAAGCAGCTGTCACTTTGGCAATCATTGCTTCTTCGATATCAGGAAACAGTGTTCGCACCGCTTGCGCCAAACCTAGGCCGATAATGCTTTTAACTTCCGCAACACTGCGTGCTGGCAAGCCTAATTCGGCAATCGCCTGCTGCATACAGCGAGCAATTTTATCGGTGGAATCTATTAAGGTTCCATCCCAATCAAAAATATATAACATAAAATTTACTCGACAGGCAGGTTATCTAATACGGATTGTAACTCGGGGCTTAAAGCAGCCCTGATATTAAGCTCTTCTTCATCTTCCGGCATGGGCACACGCAAACTGGCGGCATGCAGAAACAAACGTTTTAAACCCTTGTGTTTAAAAACTTGACAGGCAGCCTGATCACCATACTTGTCATCACCTAACAAAGGATGGCCAACATGCAGCGCATGCACTCTAATTTGGTGAGTTCGACCAGTCACTGGCCGCGCCTCAACCAAAGTGGCCTGAGGGTAGCGCTGGACAATGGCAAACCCGGTTGTGGATTTTTTCCCCTCCGGTGAGACATTGACCATGCGCTCACCAGAACGCAGTGTATTTTTTAATAAGGGAGCAGTAACTATTTTACGGCGATTGGGCCAACGTCCAGCCACTAGCGCTAAATAACGCTTGTCAATCGTTCCCGTGCGCAACTGTTGGTGAAGAAAGCGGAGCATGCTTCGTTTCTTGGCAATCATAATACAACCGGAAGTATCTCTATCCAGACGATGCACCAACTCCAGAAAGCGCAATTCCGGACGCATCACCCTTAGCGCCTCGATTAAACCCTGATTAATCCCACTTCCCCCATGCACCGCCAGACCCGAGGGCTTATTCACCACCATTAAACGATCATCTTCAAACAAGATCGACGACGTTAGCAGCTGATGGAGACTTTTTGATACGCCTAGTGTGGCTTTTTCCTCTGCCACCCTAACTGGCGGAACTCTGATGACATCATCCTCAGAGAGCTTATACTCGGCTTTCACCCGTCCTTTATTCACCCGCACCTCGCCTTTGCGAATAATGCGATAGATCTTGGATTTGGGCACACCTTTAAGGTGACGTAGCAGAAAGTTGTCTATTCGCTGACCAGCATAAGCGTCGGTCACCTCGACAAAACTAACGCCATTACTGGGCTGGGTAGATTCTGGCTTATCACCTTTATCCGGAGAAAAAAGATCAGTCATTAAAATTCCGCTGTAAGTATTTGATACGCTTAATAAATCCTGCTATAGTGCAGTCACATTTGTTGGGTCAGGATTCCACCTCACAAAATTCTACGTCATATCATCGGCCAGTTGCCGAGTAGATTAAACAAACTATTATTCATTAATCGACAAGATATCACGTACATCAAGATCGGGTTGTTAGGAAATACCGCCAAAGCAAATGTTGTAACGCAGTCGCTTGTTTCTGAGAGTTAATCCATGATTTCAGAGTAATGATTTCAGAGCGATGCGAAGTAAAAAATTTATCAGTCCACTTACACTATACCAAATACTGCAAAGCCAGATTTGAAGGTAAGTGAATTAATTAACAATGCAGACAAAATGTCGCAAGCATCGTTTAAACTGTTTTGTATTTGAGACGCAAGTGAAGCACAAGCCAGTATCCTCGGCTTAACATTAAGGATAACTGGACCGGTTAGATAGCAAGGCTGATTAAACCAATACCCTCTGCTAAACCGCAACACTTCACCAAAACTATTGCTAAATAGAAACGTCCGTTAGCCGTGGCCCCCTCGATAAGAGCGGCCCACAATAATCGCGGCGATTATAACGAGGTTAGTGCTGAATTAAGAGTACTAACGCTCATTTTACTGAACATACTGGCTTTACCGTGTATTAATGACGTTAAAGCCCTAGTTATCAGTAACAAGGTTGTTAAAGCTTTGGCTTACCAACCCCAAATAGCATTAGCTCGACGCTCTCCTTCCAACACCGTTTGTCGGTACTGCGCAAATCCTCTGCCACTTTGGGATTTGTTCCACCATGAAAAGAATGCTTATTAATGCAACTCAACCTGAAGAGTTGCGCGTTGGTCTTGTCGATGGCCAGCGCCTGTATGATCTAGATATAGAAAACCGCACCCGCGTACAAAAAAAATCAAACGTTTATAAAGGCACTATCACCCGGGTAGAGCCAAGCCTTGAAGCCGCTTTTGTTGACTTTGGGGCCGAGCGCCATGGTTTTTTACCACTGAAAGAAATTGCCCGTGAATACTTTTACCGTCAACCTCAAGATGTCGGTGGTCGCTTTAAGATCAAAGATGTCGTTAAAGAAGGCACTGAAGTTATTGTGCAGGTCGACAAAGAAGAACGGGGCAACAAGGGTGCCGCTCTAACGACCTTTGTGAGCCTGGCTGGTCGCTATCTGGTACTGATGCCCAACAACCCTCGCGCCGGCGGTATTTCTCGCCGCATCGAAGGTGACGAGCGCACCGAACTGAAAGCAGCACTAAACTCAATCACTGTACCTAACGGTATGGGCGCAATCGTACGCACTGCCGGTGTAGGTCGCAGTGGCGAAGAACTACAATGGGATCTGGATTATCTGGTACACCTCTGGGAAGCCATTCAAAAAGCTACTGCCGAGCGTAAAGCTCCCTTCCTATTACTGCAGGAAAGCAACGTTATCATCCGCGCTATTCGCGATTATCTGCGTGATGATATCGATCAAGTGCTGATTGATAATGAAGATGCCCATACCGAAGCACTAAATTTTGTTACTCAGGTTATGCCTCATTACCAGAATCGAATTCGTCTTTATAAGGATCCGGTTCCGCTATTTAATCGCTATCAAATCGAAAGCCAGATCGAGACAGCCTTCCAACGTGAAGTTCAGCTGCCCTCTGGCGGTTCTATTGTTATTGACCCTACTGAAGCACTGGTCTCTATTGATATCAACTCCGCCCGAGCGACCAAAGGCGGCAATATCGAAGAAACTGCCACCCAAACCAATTTGGAAGCCGCTGATGAAATTGCGCGTCAGTTACGCCTGCGGGATATGGGTGGTCTGGTCGTTATTGATTTTATTGATATGAATACCGCAAAGAACCAACGCGCGGTGGAAAACCGTATGCGTGATGCCTTGAGTATCGATCGTGCACGGGTACAGGTCGGCCGTATATCTCGTTTTGGTTTATTGGAAATGTCTCGCCAGCGCCTTCGCCCCTCACTCGGTGAAACCAGCGCCAAGGTTTGTCCACGCTGCAGTGGTCATGGCACCATCCGCGACACAAAATCGCTTTCCCTATCTATTCTACGCCTGGTTGAAGAAGCTGCCAGCAAAGAACGCAGTGCAGAAATTCGCGCCTTGGTGCCGGTCAGTGTAGCTTCCTATCTGCTGAACGAAAAGCGTCAACCAATTCATGATATTGAGCATCGCACTAAAGTTCGTGTGGTTATCGCGCCGAATCCGCAACTGGAAACACCGCATTTCGAAGTACAGCGATTACGGGACGATGAAATCGGTAAAGATATTGAGCTGAGCTATAAGATTCAGGCCGAGCAGCCTGAAGACGTTTTGAGCCAAGAACAATTACAGATACCTGTTGAACAAGCTGCTGTTCAAGGAGTAACACCAACAGCAGCGGCCCCTACTGTCAAAAAATCAACTGACACTAAAAAGCCTGGTTTATTTTCCAAAATTATCGATTTCTTTAGCGGCCTTATCGGTGAAGAAGAAGTGGTTGAAGAGAAAAAACCCAACAGAAAGCGCAACAACCAGCGCGGCAATCGCCAGAATCAGGGTCGCCAACAAAATCGTAATCGCAACAGAAATCGCAATAGAAACCGTCGAGATGACGAGCGTAATAATCACAATCGCCAGAAAGACAACCAGCAAGATCAAAAGGCTGAGACTAAGAACAAAACCAGAGAAGCCTCAAAAACCGATGAAAGCAACGGCAATAGCGATGATCGTCCGCAACGTCGTCCATCAAACCGCAGACCGCGTAACTCTGGTCGTCGTCGTAATCGTGGGCCACGTAATGCTGAGAATAAAACCGAAGCAACGAGTCAAAGTGACCAGCCAGCCGCTGAAACAGCTGCGGCATCGACTAATGAACCGGTTATTAATGATATCGTTGAAGCGACGGTTGATAACACGGCTGAGCCTGCAGCCATTATTGAGGCAGCACAAGAACCCGTAACAGAAACTGCGGCACCTGAGCTTGCTACTGAAACCGAAATTCAAGCTGAAGCAGTAGCGACTGAGCCGGCTGCAGAAATTTCCATCGAAGAAGCTGAGCCAGTTGAAAAAGCAACCACTGAGGCTATCACTACAAAACCGGCGAAAGAGCCAACTGCCGCGGTTGAAACACCAGCACCAGTGACTACCGAGCCAGCTCCGGCCACTTTGGAAAAACCTGTAGGCCGTGCTGCCAATGACCCTCGAATCTCACCAAAGGCTGTTACTGAGGTTGATATAGCCACGGCTCAATTGGATATATCACCCAAAACACCGGCTCCGGCAGCAGCTCCTGATCCGACCAAACCGAAAGCTGAGCGAGCTCATAATGATCCTCGCCTGCAACGGTCCGCCTAAATACAACCCAAAAGCCCGATTAAGCACCGGGCTTTTTTTGCTTTAGTTGTTTATTGCTGCAAATATAACCAACAACCGTCAAATGCAATAACGATCATAAAAACAATGGCTTAGTTGCACTGATAATGCTCTGTAACGCTTGTCTCAATAACCAAGCCCTGTATAATCACGCCCCGTTGGTGAGGTGGCTGAGTGGCCGAAAGCACTGGTCTTGAAAACCAGCGAGGGTAACACCTCCGAGAGTTCGAATCTCTCCCTCACCGCCATTTTTATCTCTTCTGTGAACAGCCCACCTTTGTGCAATGTCAGCCGGAACCTTAGCAATCTGTTGAAGTCTCATTCAACTGATTACCAAAAAGCCATAAAATCAATAGCTTAAGCAGCCCAGAAAACCTTGATTTTGAATATCTTGCCGCTATGATGGGCTATAGAAATAGTAATTTTAAAACCCTGTTTACTCTATGGAGATATAACATGCGTGACAACCCAGTCTTTTCATCACAAACAGACGCTACTGATTCGGTATTGTCTACCAACAAGGTATTACGCAATACCTATATGATGTTGGCGATGACTCTGATGGTAAGTGCTATTACTGCCGGCCTAGCCATGTGGATGAACCTAGGTTATGGATCTGCCCTGATCATGATGCTCACCGCTATCGTGTTAATCTGTTTCGTTCTACCCAGAACCGCTAATTCTTCTTCAGGTATTTATGTCGTCTTTGCCTTTACCGCATTAATGGGTGCAGCCTTGGGGCCAACCTTAAATTATTACCTGACAATGGCCAATGGCGGCGAAATTGTTATGCAGGCCTTAGGCGGTACCGCTTTGGTTTTCTTCTCGCTTTCAGGTTATGTCCTAACGACTCGTAAAGATTTTAGCTTTATGGGTGGTTTCCTGATGACTGGGCTGGTGGTACTAGTCATGGTATCACTAGCACTGATGCTGGGCTCAATGTTTGGTTATCATATGCCTGCCGCATCACTAGCCTTAAGTGCTGGTATCGTATTGCTGATGTCTGGCTTTATTCTGTTTGACACCAGCCGCATCATTAACGGTGGCGAGACCAATTATCTGATGGCAACGGTGGCCTTGTATCTGGATATTTACAATTTATTTACTAGCTTGCTGCATCTGTTAGGCGTTATGAACGACGACTAAATAGAGCTTGCTAATTTAACAAAAGCCTCGATTCTATCGGGGCTTTTTGTTTTTAGGATTTCAACTGCTATGCGCTTTTCCTTGCTTATTCTAGGTGCCCCCTATTCCAGCCAGTCGGTATCCACCGCGCTGCGCTTTGCTCAAGCTGCTGTTAATGCTGGGCATAGTTTTTATCGGATATTTTTCTATCACGATGCCGTCAATAGTGGTAACAAGCTGATTACACCACCTCAGGACGAGAATGATATTCCGCTGCAATGGCAAAACCTTGCCAACGATCATGATATTGATCTGGTGGTGTGTATTGCCAGCGCGCTAAAGCGTGGGGTGTTGGATGCAAAGGAAGCTGACCGCTATGAAAAAAACACCTATAACTTAAATAACGGTTTTAAGATATCTGGATTAGGACAACTTATTGATGCATCAATTGAATCTGATCGCCTGATCACCTTTGGGCCTTAACCATGACCAGCAAACGCATTCTACTGATTTGCCGTAAAGCACCCTATGGCAATTCACTGGCCAGAGAAACCGCCGAAATAGCATTAGCCGCCGGCGCCTTTGATCAGGAATTAGCGATAGCTTTTATTGGTGATGGCGTCTGGCAATTGTTGGATCAGCAGGACAGTGGAGATATTCAACAAAAAAACCACCAAAAATTATTAGCGGCTTTTGAGCTTTATGGCATTAATGAAAGTTATGTTGATAGTGAAGCTCTGACAGAGCGAGAGATCGACAACTCGAAGCTTAGTATTAGCGCCAAGCCCGTTAACCAAGATCAGCTGACCGAATTATTCGAGCAGGCTGATATTCTCTTGACGGTATAAACCATTATGATTTTACATACGGTTAACCAATCGCCTTTTAATGACTCGAGTTTTTCTGAGTGCTTGAAATTTTGCAGCAAAGGCAGCTCTGTACTGCTGATTGAAGACGGTGTCTATGCAGGTAAAGATAATACTCCGTACAGCAAACTTATTGAAACCCATAGCGAAATACAATTCTATGCACTCAGTGCTGACGTTAAAGCGCGTGGCCTCAGCCAACATCTGGCACCCGCTATCACGCTAATTGATGATAGTGAGTTTGTTGAGTTGGCAGTAACGCACCATAGTGTCCAAAGCTGGTTTTAACTCAATGGACATCATCATCAATCAGCAAACCATCCGACTGGATAAAGAAGGGTTTTTAACAAACTTATCGCAGTGGAGTGAACAGGTCGCTGAACAAATTGCAGATAACGAAGGCATCATCCTTACCGACGACCATTGGGAAATTATTAGCTTATTACAGCAGTTTTATCGAGAATTTGAATTTTCACCCGCCATGCGCCCTTTGGTAAAATATACGGCACAACAACTAGGTAGCGATAAAGGAAACAGTATTTATTTATTGTCACTTTTCCCCGGCAGCCCTGCTAAATTTGCCGCAAAAATTGCCGGCTTACCTAAACCCGACAATTGTCTTTAAATCAGAAAAAGCCGTACATGTCACAACAGTATCGAAATAAACTCAGCCAAATAAAAACGGGAGAACACCCGTTTGCTCAATATGTCCGCATCCTTGGCAAGGGAAAAACCGGCTCTCGCTCACTAACAGAGCAAGAAGCCTTTGACGCCATGCATATGATATTAAATGGCGATGTTGAGGAAGTGCAACTGGGCGCCTTTTTGATGCTATTGCGAGTCAAGGAGGAAAGTTATCAAGAGCTAACCGGCTTTGTCGCCGCCGTAAGACAATATATAGCCGCCCCTAAGGACATTAATGTACAGCTGGACTGGTCCAGCTATGCCGGCAAGAAAAAACAACTGCCATGGTATTTACTCAGTTGCTTCGCCATTGCCGATCAAGGTATTGCAGTCTATATGCATGGAGCTAGCGGTCATACAGAAGGCAGGCTTTATACCGAACAGGTGTTAAGTTCTTTGGGTATTGCTCCGGCACAGACTTGGCAAACGGTGGAGCAACAATTACACGATCAACATTTTTCATTTATGCCGCTGGAATTTTTATGCCCGCCTTTAAAACACATTATTGATTATCGCTCTTATCTTGGCCTGCGCTCACCGGTGCATACTTTATCAAGATTATTAAATCCTCTGGCAGCCCCCTATTCCATGCAAAGTATTTTTCACCCAGCCTATGGTGACAGTCATCAGCAAGCTGCTGTTAGCCTGCAGCAAACTCATGCCGCAGTCTTTAAAGGTGAAGGCGGGGAAATCGAGCGTCGACCGGAGGCCAGCTGCCTGGTAAAAACCGTCATTGATGGCGTGGCTGGAGAAGAGAATTGGCCAAAAATGGTGGAAGGTCGGCAATCACAGCCTGACCGCTTGGATATTAACCACTTGATCGCCATATGGCGTGGGGAGGTATCCGATCCTTATGCGACAAATGCCATTATTGGCACTCTGGCGATTACCATCCGCCTATTACAAAAAGCGGACTGTCAGCAAGCCGCTTTTGCTCTAGCTAAGCAATGGTGGCTAGAGCGAGATCGCGACCGGCTGTAAATAATCAACTATCACTATAGCCGTCAGGGTTCTGGCTCTGCCAATGCCAGCTGTCGCGGGTCATTTCTTCAATACCCAATTGCGCTGTCCAGTTAAGCTCTTGTTTGGCAAGGGCCGGATCCGCATAACAACTGGCCACATCACCCGCTCGTCGATCAACCAGATTATAGGGCACCGTTTTACCCGACGCCTTTTCAAAAGCAGCTACCATTTGCAGTACTGAATAACCGGTGCCAGTGCCCAAGTTATAAGCTACCGCACCAGGATTGGACGCTAATTTATCCAATGCCTTTAGATGGCCCAAGGCCAAATCCACAACATGGATATAATCTCTAACCCCGGTACCATCGACCGTATCGTAATCACTACCAAACACATTCAGAGCTTCAAGCTTACCTACAGCTACTTGGGTAATATAAGGCATTAAATTGTTTGGAATACCATTGGGGTCTTCACCGATAAGACCACTGGCATGAGCACCCACAGGATTAAAATAACGTAACAGCACGGCATTCCAACGGTCGTCCGATACGTTTAGGTCTCGTAAAATTTCTTCAATGATTAACTTGGATCGACCATAGGGGTTGGTAGCTGATAGGGGGAAGCTTTCAGTAATAGGTACAGAGGCCGGATCACCATAGACCGTTGCAGAAGAGCTAAACACCAGATTAAACACTTCATACTTTGTCATGACATCACAAAGAACCAAGGTGCCATAAATATTATTTTGATAGTAAAGAGAGGGTTTGCTAACCGACTCGCCCACCGCTTTTAGGCCAGCGAAATGAATCACTGCATCGATTTTGTTTTGGCTAAAAATAGACTCTAGAGCCGCGAAATCGCGAATATCGGCCTGATGGAAAACCAGCTCTCGCCCAGTAATTTCCTGCACACGTTTTAGCGACTCAAAATGACTGTTAGACAGATTATCAACCACAATAACGTCATGACCGGCCGTCAGTAGTTCAATACATGTATGACTGCCGATATAACCCGCACCACCCGTTACTAATACCTTCATGCTTCACAATTCCTAAAAATAATACCAACAGATTGTAGTCAAAAAACCGGTGGATTTCATTACGCATCAAGCCAATAAATTCACTATAATGCCCGCACTATTTACTAGATGGCCCAAAATATGCCTCTTAGCAAAGTCGATCCGGCTAATTACCAGCAACAGCTTAACGCCAAAACTCAACGAATTAGCCAGCAATTCAGTGAGTTTTTACCACCCGCACTGGAAGTCTATGACTCTCCGGCACTGCATTTTCGAGTACGAGCTGAATTTAAAATCTGGCATCAAGACGATGATTCATACTATGTGATGTTTAATCAGGCCGAGCCCAGACGACCGGTAAAAATTGACCATTTTACCATTGGCTCAAAGACAATTACCGGCTTGATGGATGTATTGATGGCAGCGATAAAACCATCTCCATTACTGCGTAGCAAACTATTCCAAATAGAATTTTTAACCACCCTCAGCGGTCAGGCGCTGGTGAGCATGATTTACCACAAGGCCTTGGGGGATGACTGGCGACAATTAGCAGAGCAACTACAGCAGCAGTTACAAATTAACATTATTGGTCGCAGTAAAAAACAACGATTAGTGCTTAGCCAGGACTATGTGACTGAAACACTGACCGTTAACGATAAACACTATAATTTCCAGCAAGTAGAGAACAGTTTTACCCAACCCAATGCCACCGTAAACCAAAAGATGCTGACATGGGCGCTGGATAATTCACGACCGTTAGGGGGTGATCTGGTTGAACTCTATTGCGGCAATGGCAATTTCACAACTGTACTCGCGCAAAACTTTAACCGGGTACTGGCTACAGAAATTTCCAAAACCTCGGTCAAATCAGCAAAATATAACTTTAAACTAAACGATATTAATAATGTGGAAGTTGTCCGAATGTCTAGCGAGGATTTTTCCTCAGCCCTAGCTGGTGAGCGAGCCTTTCGACGGCTTAAAGATATCGATCTAAGCAGTTACCAATTCTCCACGGTATTAGTCGACCCACCTCGCGCTGGTCTGGATACATTGACTGAAAAGCTGATCAGCCAGTTTGATACTATTTTCTATATCTCCTGTAATCCCGATACGCTGTATGACAACCTAACAACACTTTGCAAAAGTCATCGGATTATTAAATTTGCCATCTTTGATCAATTCCCCTATACCGATCATATTGAGTGTGGTGTTATGCTTAAGGCAAACTCAATAGACTAAAATAGGTCGCGTATGAATGAGATGGTTGCTTTAAGTGAAGCCGAGATTGAGGCTCGTCTAAAATCGCATACTGAGTGGGTATTACAAGATAACAAACTCTACCGTCGGGTGATCTTTGCAGACTTTGTTCAGGCCTTTGGCTTTATGACCCAAGTCGCTTTAGTTGCAGAGAAAATAAATCATCACCCTGAATGGAGTAATGTTTACCGTACTGTAGAAATGTATTTAACCACACATGATGCAGGCGGCATTAGCCAGCTAGACTTTGAATTGTTAGAAGAAATTGAGCAGTTAATCGGAACGCAATAAGCCATCATCACTGAGCATATAGCGATGATCAGGGTAGACAAACAGCCGTTGACGAAAGGAATCGATTGCTGTGACATCCTTGTCAACAAAGGTATCAATCTTACTACCCGCTTGAGATACCTCGAATTTCAATTCACCTTGCTTTTTTAAGGTCACCGAAACAGCTACGGAACGCCCCGGCATTAACGATTTAACGATCGAGTCATTCTGAGCACCACTACCGAACAGCCTAATATAATCTACCGTTTCGGTGCTTTGGTTGCTGACTTCAAGTGTATAAACGGTCACTTGCCGCGATTGCCAAACCTTGTAAATCAACCCTGATAACAGGACTAATAGAACCAAGCACAAAGCGATCAAGCGATTTTTCATTTAGTACACCCGAATACCCTGTTTGCGCAATTGACGGGTTAATACCTCATCCAACTGCTCAAGGTCTTCTTTTTCAATATCAATCACCGTGCAGCCATGCTGCTGATAGATAGCCTTACGCTGCATACGCTGGTTAAGGGTTGAACCCTCAGCATCATCCCAGCATTCAATATATAACTGATGCGCCGGTAGATAAAAATCTGCCTTTAGCGGCGGCTGGTTTTCTTTATCCACAAAAGGCAAATCACGCTGGCAGGCGTGAGCAATACCCGCCATATATAACCAGTGAGAGATTTGTAAATGGGCTTTGCTACTATGTTGGCGACCATCCAGACCTTGGTATTGGCTTTGGCTAGCAAACATATCGCCAGATTCAGCAGCGGGAGGAGCATAGACCTCCGCTGAGAACATCAACTGCCTGTTTAGCGCTTGATGATTCTGGATATCCTGCGGCCAAACGACATAGAAGGTGCCACTGCTGTCATTTTCCAATTGAACACCACCGCACTGCTCACCAATTGCCGTCAGTTCCCAGCCCTGAAAACCATGTTTAATCCAGCCAAGTTCGGACAAAATGCGGTTAACTTCGCGAGCATTCAGCCCAACTGTTTTGCCAATAATAGTTGCAGAAATATGCCGGCTATCTTCCAACGCCAATAATAACGGGTGGGCTGCCAGTTCTTCAGGCCAAACAATATAACGACCATAGCGCTTGCTATGAATATATTCACCGCCTTCAAACTCTCCTTTGGAGCTTAGCGACCAACCCTCTTCCGACTTGCGAATCCAGCCGTAGTCCTTCAAGGTGGCAAATAGTTGTTGCGAGGGGACATCCAACAGCTTGGCCAAGGCGCTGGTGGATAATTTTTGCGGCGTATCTGGTTGGGGCTTGTCATCCATTGGCAACGTCCATACAGCGTTAGGCTGTTAGTGACTCATAACGCTGCTGCAGTGATTGGTAAACTGTCTCACTGTAGTTTGCAGCACTGCTATCCAGCTCGGCCAGAATATCGACTAGATGTTCATTATCTTCACGGCCCTGCCATTGCTTGATATAAGAGCCATCTTTATAGCCATTATCCTGACGGAAGAAATTCAACACATTTTTACCCACGTACTGGCGATATAACTGATCAAAATCCATCTCCACGGCATTTAGCAAATCCCAGAACAGAGAGACTGAAAAGCTTTTGCTCTCAAGAGTATGCTGTGCAAGCGCTTCAGTGGCCTCACGAACCCCATGACCACGATACTGATAACCGTCCAACTGTTGTTCCATTAGCCCAGCAAGATCATCAACGGTGACACCCTCACTAAAAAGGGCACTCATACCAAAATGCCAGATATCAATCACCTCAAGCTTAACTTGATCCATATCAGGTAGCTGCTTCTTCCACCACTTATAGCCATAGTGCTCAACTAACTCACCGCACTCGATCCAGATGGCCCGATACCACTCAAATTCCTGCGTAATCCAGTCAGCATGCACCTTCTGATTCATCTTATCCTGCATACCTAACATTGTGACAAACGCTTGTTTCATTGAGTCTCCCCTGCCGACTTGAGTAAAAAATTTGATTGCAGGCTGATTATGCCGCAGCCTCACTATGGATGCTATATAAAGCTTTTGATGACTAGTGCATTAATAAAAAATCAACTTAATCTTGGCGCACCAAGCCAGGCCTATAAGCTGAAGTGAAACTGTTAGCTCGCTGGAATTTAAAAATTAATCATCAACGAAGAATCTGGCAAGCAGTAAAGCTGTGGTAGAGAGTGGAATACGAGGAATTGGTCAGGTCATAAACCTGTTTAATTGAGCTATGGTTGATGTTTAAAAAAATTATCCACAAAATCTGTGGATAAGTTCGGGGATAAGTGAAAGTAACGTCAGTTCAAGCCCCAACAAATCAAGACTTACAACTAATTGATTAAATTTTAATCAGCTTATTAATTCCTTATTAATCAATAACTTAAGAAATTTGCACACGTATGCAGGCAAAATGACAAAAAATTGACTCGAAAAATAAATCGACATTTTAGAGTGTGCATAACGTCCAGAGAAAAAGTTAGTGCCCAATGACCTGCAAAGGCAATAAAAAAGGCTTATTTGTAAAATTAGTCCGCTAATTATCTGGACGATAAAGCTATAACATCAAATAAAACCCTGAAGAAGCTTTCCGTTATGGACTTAAAAGTCGCCTGAAAATGCATACCCACCGTCATTTTTTTAACTAAACACTTTTTATTTAACAATTGCCCGTTGAAAAAAACGATACCCAAAATGTGAATGTAATATAGCGTAGATTACTAAGGTAATAACTTTGAAATAGTGAAAAAATGACTTAATTACTAGGGTAAACGATTAGAGACAAGATTTTAGCTTGCGTAATTGATCCTATTTTTTTGAAATATTATTTCTTTTGCTGGACTAACATTACTCGGAAGTCGAATTTCCAAACAACCAACAAAACAGGTCAGCCAGCAAACCAACGGCTTGGTAACTCTTAGGTACAAATTAAGAGCCTTCGGGGTTTTGAGCCTGGCAAATACTTAAATAGAAAAAAACATTGACAAAGTGGCGGACCGGACGGGACTCGAACCCGCGACCTCCGGCGTGACAGGCCGGCATTCTAACCAACTGAACTACCGGTCCGCATAACCGGTCGTTGCTTCCCTCTGTGCAAGAGGCTCAGTATGTCAACACTGAAGCAACATGAAGTTTGAACAGGAAAGTTAAACTTTAAAACCATTCGAAAGTGGTGGGTGATGACGGGATCGAACCGCCGACCCTCGCCTTGTAAGGGCGATGCTCTCCCAGCTGAGCTAATCACCCCTCCCGAACGTTGGCGCATTCTACAGTAATGGCTTTTCTTGTCAAACCTCTAGATAGAAAAAGTGGCTATTTTTTTTAAATAGCACTAATCGATTGTTTTATAGGCATTTTTTAGATAAATATGACTTCGATATAGGGTTCATTTTCTGTGCTTTAAACACCAGAAATCATGCTGAACTTAACCCCCCTACTAAGGCAATAAAGTCTGAAAGCTCTATCCAGAATGATTATCTTATTATCTAAATAATACTACCGGCTTGGAATACCCAACTAGGGAAAACCTTAGTCGCTGAACTGGGAAGTTAAAGACACATGCAGTAATGGCTGCATTTATTAAAATGACTAGCCATGATGAATTTAAGCTCAGGATCAGCTGGATAAACAACAAGACTGTTATTATTTGAAACAAGATGACAATATAAAGAAGCTTTCTTAAAAAAACTTATTCACACCCTTGTTTTTTTTCTTGGGAAGGAGTAAGGAATTTATCATATCAATAAAATAACTTTAACTTATAATTATAAACTATTGATATAAAAGGATTTATATCAATATGATTATTTTTTAAACAATTTAACTGCCTTAAGGCTAGTTATGAGCTAACGTCCAAATCCAACACCTTATCCACCAAGTTATCCACAGAAACTGTGGACAATATAGCTCCTAAGGCAAATCAAAACCTGTTAAAACCAGTGATAAGAAATCCATCATGGCTTTACGGTTCGTAAAGCTTTTTCTTTTCAGTATTTGCCAGTCACCATTGACATGATCTGCTGGCAAAATAATCGACATAATGTCTGTGGTTGAAATAAATACACCATGTACGCCAGAGACTGGGGCAAAATCTGGTGCAACCACCACCTCAAACGATGGTAAACCGCGACAATGCTGGGTTTGAGTAAAATCCAAAGTCCGAGAATCTGAAAAACTGCTGTAAACCAACCCGACTCTATCCGCAAAACCTGCCACAGCCAGGGCTGAGATAATGTCATCCCTGCTCTTAAAAGGGCTATTCAATTGACTGGACTGATCAGTCGCATCTAATTCGGTGACACTATTCAAGGGTAAAAGATTCTGATCGGAGGCGTTGGCATTGCTAGTATAATAATCAAGCGGTTCAGTTGGGCGTTTAAAAGCTATCTGCAAAGAATTCAAAACATCCTTCAACTTCTCCACCTCTAAGACGTCATGACTGAGAACCTTTTGAAAATCGATACGCTTAAAAGCTGATAACAAGGCTTCAGCATTCTTTAAAATAATATCTGAAATAAGACCCACATTGCCTCCCACACACTAACAATAAATGACAACCAAGACACTGAACATAGACTGCAAACAGCATAGGTACCAACTAAAAGACTCTTGATTGGCTTTTATTTCACAAATAATTATCCCTTAAAACTCATTAAATCGAATAAAAATTTTTACATAGCGTTACTATTAGCACCATGACAATTGAGCCAGTAATCATACGCCAGCACTTATTCATGCTAAATACTTGATTATCAATGGATAAATTAGATTTCTTACCTAATTCAACTATACTTTTCTGGACTTCAAAATATGCTCAAGTTGTCATATTTCTGAAATATCTATGTTGCACAATCGATTTATTCAAAACCTACAGGGTGTCGGTTTTGGAATGATATTTAACATAGCGTGTAATACCAGTGCTATAAAAATAAACTTTTGGGAGACAAACTGATGAACTATAAATTATTACCTGCTGCCATCGCTGCCGCTACAGTTATGGCGTCTTCAGCTAATGCTGGCGATATTGTAACTTACGGTAAAATCAACCTGAGCTATGTTCAAGATGAACAA